>NZ_JBIMSN010000059.1:0-76427 GCF_043944905.1 Antrihabitans spumae | reverse complement strand
GGCCACGGGAAACGGACCCGCGGCAACGCGGGCACCGCGCCCGTGGCCGACCCTACTGCCGGGAATGGGTGGCCGAACTCGGCCTGACCGATGTGGATCAGCTTGCGCTGGTGTGTGATTCGCATCATCGGTTGGCTGGAGTCAAAGACACCGACTGGAACACCATCGTCGCAGGACCCGATCACAAATATCCTGGCCGGATTCTGTGGGTTCCGCCGAAACACATCGATCCGGAACGAAAACCGCGCATAAATCACTATTTCCATCCCCACGAATACTGGGACCTCGACTGAGGGTGCCCATCCCGGCGCCGAGCAGGCGCTTACGGCGGTGGTCACTCGCGTTTCATCGCGATAAGCGCCTGTTCGGCTGAAGGCGGCGCGTCGTCGACGTGATCCCGATCATGCCCGTATCGGCGCGCGTCCGGCAGCCCGTAAAGAAACCGTCAAGGACGCGACCGCAGCCGTAAGTGGTGTGTCAGTGCCCGTCCAACAGGCAGCCGCAGGTTGCACCCTGATGAGGCCCGTCGAAGGTCGACGGCATGCGTCATAAGGATCTCGATGGCTGACCTTGCATATGTTCTGCTGATCATCGGCGGATTCATATTCTGTGCGCTCGTTTTGCGTCTCCTGCAAAACCAGAAGTTGGCCAAATGACCGGCGCCGGTGTGGTGAGCGTTCTGCTCATCGCGCTTTCGCTCGGACTGGTCGTCTACCTACTGGTCGCCCTCGTCGACCCCGAGAGGTTCTGACCTATGAATCCCGCTCTTGCTGCGGGGCTCCAGATCGCCCTTGTGATCGGTGTGCTCGCAATTGCGTACGTCCCCCTCGGCGACTACATGGCCAGGGTCTACACATCCGACAAGGATCTGCGTGTCGAAACGCTGCTGTACCGCTTGTGCCGCATAGATTCTCGCGCCGAGCAGACCTGGTACGGCTACGCCGGTAGCCTCCTCGGATTTTCCGCTGCCGGCGTCGTGTTCCTCTACTTCCTGCAGCGGATTCAGGGAGTTATGCCGCTGCACGGAGACCTGGCGGGGGTGAGCCCTGCGGTCGCGTTCAACACCGCGGTCTCGTTCGTCACGAATACGAACTGGCAGTCCTACGTCCCCGAAACGACGATGAGCAACTTCACCCAGCCGGTGGGGCTCGCGGTGCAGAACTTCGTGTCTGCTTCCGTCGGAATGGCTGTCGCCGTGGCACTGACGCGCGCTTTCGTCAGAGTCCGCACCAGCGGCGAGATCGGCAACTTCTGGGTCGATCTCACCCGCGGCAGCCTGCGAATTCTGCTGCCGATGTCGTTTGTCATCGCGCTCGTGCTGCTGAGCCAGGGCGTGGTTCAGTCCTTCCACAGTGGCTTCTCCTCGACCGGCCTCGACGGTTCAGCTGTTCGGAATGCGCTGGCGCCAGCCGCATCGCAGGAAGCGATCAAGGAAGTCGGCACCAACGGTGGTGGCATCTTCAACGCCAACTCGGCGCATCCGTTCGAGAATCCGACGCCCATTTCCAACATCGTCGAAATCATTGCGATCCTCATCATTCCGGTGTCGTTCACGCGGACCTTCGGGACGCTGGTCGGCAATGCCCGCCAGGGGCTGACGCTGGTTTCCGTCATGGCTCTGCTGTGGGGCACGTTGCTCGCCGTCACGCTGTGGTCGGAATCGAACACACGCGGAATCGCAGCCACGGCCGCCGGCGCGATGATGGAAGGTAAAGAAGTTCGCTTCGGGATTCCCGGTTCCGCGCTGTTCGCTGTCAGTACGACGGGAACGTCGACCGGCGCGGTGAACTCCTTCCACGACAGCTTCTCCGCCGGTGGCGGCGGTGCCCTGATTCTGAACATGCTGCTCGGCGAGATCGCGCCAGGCGGGGTGGGGACCGGGCTCTACGGCATTCTTGTGCTTGCCTTGATCGCCGTCTTCGTCGGCGGCCTGCTGGTTGGGCGAACCCCCGAGTATCTGGGCAAGAAGCTCGGCAAGCGCGAGATCACTCTCGCAGCGCTGTCGGTGCTCGTCATGCCCGCGTTGGTTCTGATCGGGACGGGCATAACGGTAATCCTCGGTTCTACGACCGGTTTTCAGGGCAACAGCGGTGACCCGGGCACACCCGGATCGATACACGGCTTCTCGGAAGTGTTGTACGCGTTCGCGTCCGCCTCGAACAACAACGGCAGCGCCTTCGCCGGCCTCACTGTTACGAGCGACTGGTTCCAGTCGGCGCTCGGTATCGCGATGCTCTTCGGGCGGTTCCTACCGATCCTCTTCGTGCTGGCGTTGGCCGGATCGCTGGTCAGTCAGCGTCAACACCCGAGCGGGGCAGGCACTTTGCCGACAACCGGCGGGATGTTCGCCGGTTTGCTGACCGGCACCGTCGTACTGGTCGCAGCTTTGACATTCTTCCCAGCGCTCGCGCTGGGCCCGATCGCAGAGGCATTGCAATGAGCACCATCACCGAGAGTCCGCGTGAGCCCGCACAGCGCGAGCATGTGAGCGCACGCGGCGACAGCGGCCCTGCCGTTGCGAGCGGCATATTCAACGCGCGTCAGCTCGTCACGTCGCTACCCGGCGCATTCCGCAAACTCGATCCGCGCCACCTTGCCCGCAACCCTGTGATGTTCGTCGTTCTGATCGGCTCGGTCGTCACGACGCTGTTCGCGGTCGCCGATCCGTCGGTCTTCGGTTGGGCTGTCGCACTGTGGCTCTGGTTCACCGTGCTGTTCGCGAACCTGGCCGAATCCGTTGCCGAAGGTCGCGGCAAGGCACAGGCCGCGAGCTTGCGACAGGTCAAGCGCGACACCACCGCTCGGCGGCTGCTGGCCGACGGAGCGACCGAGGAGGTGTCCGGCACCGAATTGAAGGTCGGTGACCGTGTCGTTGTGGTCGCCGGTGAGGTGATCCCAGGTGACGGCGATGTCGTCGAAGGTATTGCCACCGTCGACGAATCGGCGATCACTGGCGAATCAGCCCCGGTGGTGCGCGAATCCGGTGGTGACCGGTGTGCGGTGACGGGTGGCACCACCGTGTTGTCCGATCGGATCGTCGTTCAGATTTCGTCGGCGCCGGGCGAGTCCTTCGTCGACCGCATGATTGCGCTCGTCGAAGGCGCATCGCGGCAGAAGACACCGAACGAGATCGCACTCGACATCCTGCTTGCGTCGTTGACGATCATCTTCCTGTTGGCAGTCGTCGCCATCGGACCGATGGGTCAGTACGCCGGACAAGAACAGGATCCGATCAAACTGATTGCGCTGCTTGTCTGCTTGATCCCGACGACAATCGGAGCGCTGCTCTCGGCAATCGGCATCGCAGGTATGGACCGTCTCGTGCAGCGCAACGTGCTCGCGATGTCGGGTCGAGCAGTCGAGGCGGCAGGTGACATCGACACCCTGCTGATGGACAAGACTGGCACGATCACGTACGGAAACCGCAGGGCCACAGCGTTTTATCCCGCACCTGGCGTTGCCGTTGCAGATCTCGCCGAGGCTGCGCGACTGTCCAGCCTCGCTGACGGCACGCCGGAGGGTCGAAGCATCGTCGATCTGTGTGCCGAGCAGTTCGGAATGGATCCGACGCCGAGTGCGGCAGAGAAGGCCGGTGAGTTCGTCCCGTTCACAGCGCAGACCCGGATGAGCGGACTCGATCTCGATGGCCGCGAAATTCGCAAGGGTGCAAGCGATTCGGTGATCGCCTGGGTGCGCGACATCGGGGAGACGGTCGACGATGTCGTCAGCCGAACGGTCGACGATATCGCCCAGGGCGGCGCGACGCCGCTTGTTGTTGCGATCGTCGAGTCCGGCAGGGCAAAGGTACTCGGTGTCATCGAGTTGTCCGATGTCGTCAAGCCCGGCATCGCCGAACGGTTCGCGCAGTTGCGCGCGATGGGCATCCGCACGGTCATGGTCACCGGTGACAATCCGTTGACCGCCAAAGCAATCGCGGACCAGGCCGGCGTCGACGACTTCCTCGCAGAAGCCACGCCGGAGCAGAAGTTGGAGCTCATCAGGCAGGAGCAGGAGGGCGGTCGCCTCGTCGCCATGACGGGTGACGGCACCAATGACGCTCCCGCACTGGCGCAGTCGGATGTCGGTGTCGCGATGAACACCGGCACGTCGGCAGCCAAAGAAGCCGGGAACATGGTGGATCTGGACTCCGATCCGACCAAGTTGATCGAGATCGTCGAGATCGGCAAGCAGTTGCTGATCACCCGTGGTGCACTGACGACGTTCTCGCTTGCGAACGACCTTGCGAAGTACTTCGCGATCCTGCCCGCGTTGTTCAGTGGGATCTACCCGCAGCTCGACACGCTCAACGTCATGCGGTTGGCGACACCGGAATCGGCGATCCTGTCCGCGGTGATCTTCAACGCGCTTGTCATCGTCGGTCTGATTCCGCTGGCACTCAAGGGCGTTCGCTACCGACCGTCGTCGGCGTCGAAGCTGCTCGGCCGAAATCTGTTGATCTACGGCGTCGGTGGCGTTGTTTCGCCGTTCGTCGGCATCTGGTTGATCGACCAACTCGTTCGACTCATTCCAGGGATTGGGTGAAGTGTGATGCGTTTCGTCATTGGTTTCGTTCGCCAGACCTGGGCGGGTTTCACCGTTCTGTTGGCTCTCACCGCGGTTCTCGGTGTGCTCTACCCAGCAGCGGTATGGGGTGTTAGTCGGCTCGCGTCCGGATCGGCGGAGGGCTCGCCGGTGACCGACGCCGCCGGTTGCGTCGTCGGTAGCCGGTGGATCGGGGTCGACCCGCAGGTACCCGACGGCGCTGCGGACCCCTACTTCCACAACCGCGTCGTTGGTTCGGCTGCGGACGAAGATGCTTTCGCGCCAGGTGATCCGGCTGCCGCAGCCCCGTCGAACCTCGGCCCGAGCAGCGAGACACTCGCCGCGTTCATCGACGCGCGGCGAGCGCGTATCGCCGAGCGTGACGGCGTTTCGCCGGATCGGGTTCCCGTCGATGCGGTAACGGGTTCGGGATCGAGTATCGACCCACACATCAGCCCGGAATACGCAGCGATTCAAGTCGACCGGGTGGCACGGGAGAACGGTATGACCGACGAGCAGGTCGCCGCGCTTGTCGCCGAGCACACCGACGGCAGGACGCTCGGCTTCCTCGGGCAGGAACGTGTCAACGTTCTCGAACTCAATGTCGCTCTCGGGTTGCGAGCACCCGACTGCACGACCGGTGGATGATGAGAATGTGACTGCCTCGGAGCGATCGACGAAACGTGGGGAGCTGCGCATCTATCTCGGCGCAGCTCCCGGCGTCGGGAAAACGTATGCGATGCTCGGTGAAGCGCACCGGCGGATCGAGCGGGGCACCGATGTCGTTGCGGCAGTTGTAGAAACGCACGGGCGGGCCAAGACTGCTGCACTGCTCGACGGGATCGAGCTGATCGCGCCTAAGTATGTCGAGTATCGAGGCACGAGGATGCCGGAGCTGGACGTCGACGCTGTGGTCCGTCGGCGACCCGCACTGGTGCTGATCGACGAACTTGCACACACGAATACCCCGGGCAGCAAGAACATCAAGCGCTGGCACGACATCGACGAGATCCTCGATGCGGGAATCGATGTGCTGTCGACCGTCAATGTGCAGCACCTCGAAAGTCTCAACGACGTCGTCGAGCAGATCACCGGAATCGTGCAGCAGGAAACGGTTCCCGACGAAGTTGTGCGCGGTGCCGCCCAAATCGAGTTGGTCGACATCACACCGGAAGCGCTGCGCCGCAGACTCTCTCACGGCAACGTCTACGCGCCTGCCAAGGTCGACGCAGCGTTGAGCAACTACTTCCGGCAGGGCAATCTGACTGCGTTGCGCGAGATCGCGCTGCTGTGGCTGGCCGATCAGGTCGACGCAGCACTCGCGAAGTACCGCGCGGAGAACAAGATCACCGACACGTGGGAGGCGAAAGAACGCGTCGTCGTCGCCGTGACCGGCGGTCCGGAATCGGAAACCCTGGTCCGGCGGGCGAGTCGGATCGCATCGAGATCCAGCGCGGAACTGATCGTCGTCCACATCGTCCGCGGTGACGGCTTGGCCGGAATTTCCGCACCGCAGATGGGCAAAGTGCGCGAACTGGCAACGAGCCTCGGGGCAAGCCTGCACAGCGTCGTCGGCGACGATGTTCCCACCGCGCTGCTCGATTTCGCACGCGAGATGAACGCGACGCAGCTTGTCATCGGTACGTCTCGTCGATCGCGGTGGGCTCGCATCGTCGACGAGGGTATCGGTGCCGCGACGATCCAGCGGTCCGGCAAAGTCGACGTGCACATGGTGACCCACGAGGAGGCCAACCTCGGACGCACACGCACAGCGACACCGACCCAGCGTCGCCTGATCTCCTGGGTCGCAGCGGTACTCGTCCCGTCGGTCGTGTGCGCGTTCACGTTCGGACTGCTCGACCCGTATCTCGACGTCGGTGCCGAAGGCGCGGTGTTCTTCGTCGCCGTGCTGCTCGTCGCGCTGCTCGGTGGTGTCGCTCCCGCCGCACTGTCCGCAGTGTTGTCGGCGATGCTGCTCAACTACTTCTTCGTCGAACCTCGCTACAGCCTCACAGTCGCCAAACCGAGCAGCTTCGTCACGTCCGTCGTTCTGCTGATCGTTGCTGTCGCCGTTGCGATCCTGGTCGACGGTGCCGCCACGCGAGCACGGGAAGCCAAACGCGCATCCCGTGAAGCCGAGTTGCTGGCTCTGTTCGCAGGCTCGGTACTACGCGGCGCCGACCTGCCTGGATTGTTGGAGCGGGTGCGAGAAACCTACGCGCAGCGTGCAGTGAGTGTGTTCCACGAGAAGGACGGTCTGTTCGCGTCGGTGGGTGAGGATCCGCCTGCGTCGGTCGAAGCGGCGGACACGGCAGTCGAGGTTGCCGACGGACCCTACTGGCTGTTGCTGACCGGCCGCCGCCTGCCGAGCAGTGATCGTCGTGTCGTCGGCGCGGTCGCCAATCAAGCTGTCGGACTGATCAAACAGCGGGAACTGACCGAAGCCGCCAGTGCGGCAACGGCGCTCGCCGAAGCCGACCGATTGCGCCGCGCGTTGCTATCGGCGGTGAGTCACGATCTGCGCACACCTCTCGCGGGGGCAAAGGCAGCGGTGTCGAGCCTGCGTAGCGTCGATGTCGAGTTCTCACCGGAGGACACCGCGGAACTACTTGCGACGGTGGAGGAGTCGGTCGATCAACTGACGTCCCTTGTCGGGAATCTGCTCGATTCCTCACGGCTGGCGGCGGGTGTGATCCGGCCCGAGTTGCGTCGGGTCTATCTCGACGAGGTTGTGCACCGTGCGCTGGTGAGTATCGGCTCGGCTGCTCACGATCGGGTGGAAGTCGAGGTTGCGGACGTCAGTGCGATGGCGGACAGCGGACTGCTCGAACGTGTTGTCGCGAATCTCGTCGAGAACGCACTTCGCCATGCTCCAGGTAGTCCGGTGCGCATTGCCGCAGCGCAGGTCGGCGTTCGGGTGCTGATCACCGTCGCGGACGAAGGGCCCGGTGTGTCGAGGGGGACGGAAGAGGACATCTTCGGCGCCTTCCAACGGCTCGGCGATCACGACAACACAAGCGGTGTCGGACTGGGACTTTCGGTCGCACGCGGCTTCGTCGAAGCGATGGCAGGTACGGTCCATGCGACGGACACGCCTGGCGGAGGTCTGACCATAGTCGTCGACCTCGCGAATCCGGATGCGAAAGGGGCGAAATGACAAGGGTTCTCGTAGTCGACGACGAGCCTCAGATCTTGCGGGCCCTTCGCATCAACCTCTCGGTGCGCGGGTACGAGGTGACGACCGCTGCCGACGGCGCCGCGGCACTGCGCGCGGCCGCGCAGACGCGACCGGAGGTGATCGTTCTCGATCTCGGCCTTCCGGACATGGACGGCATCGAAGTACTTGCGGGACTGCGTGGCTGGTCGACGGCGCCGGTGATCGTGCTGTCTGCGCGCACCGATTCGGCCGACAAGGTCGACGCGCTCGATGCCGGCGCGGACGACTACGTGACCAAGCCGTTCGGCATGGACGAGTTTCTCGCCCGGCTGCGCGCTGCAGTGCGCAGGGGAGCAGCAGCGGCCGACGTGGACGAGCCGGTCGTCGTGACCGAATCGTTCACCGTCGACCTCGCGGCCAAGCGGGTGGTCAAGGACGGATCGGAGGTCCACCTGACGCCGACCGAGTGGGGCATGCTCGAGATGCTCGTACGTAACCGCGGCAAGCTGGTCGGTCGCAAAGAACTGCTCAAGGAGGTGTGGGGCCCGGCGTATGCGACCGAAACCCACTATCTCCGTGTGTATCTCGCCCAACTGCGCCGGAAACTGGAAGACGATCCGGCACATCCGAAGCACCTGCTGACCGAAGCGGGCATGGGTTATCGCTTTCAGGAGTGAAGGAAGAAGGTCTTCAGCGCCGCTGCCAGGTGTTCGTCGGCGACTCCGTGCCATTCACCTGGCAAGCTCAGGTGCGACGAACCGGGGATGTGGCGGGCCACCGTAGCGGCCATGCCTGTCAGATCGTCTGTGCTGCCTGCGCTGTCGAGCACCAACGTCGGGGTGGTGACGGATGCGAGCATCTTCAACGAGGTGGCTTCGCTGATGAGGCTGTCGTAGACGAGGGTGTGCGACACCGAGCGCATCAGCGACCAACTGTCCGTGGATCGCATCCGATCGACCACGTCGTCGGGCACACCGATTGCCGTGAGGTAGAAGCCCAGCGTTGCCTCCCGATCGCCGGAGTCGACCAGCCTCGTGAGTTCGTGGGTGAAGGCTCGTTGGGTGTCCGATGGGCCACGCTGTGCAGAGCTGTCGATCGGCGGCTCGAGCACGGTCATCCTGGCTATCGCGAGGCCGCGAACAGAAGCATGCAGTGCGAGTAGCGCTCCCGAGGAGAACCCGTGCACGTACGCTGATCCGCCGTTGGCTGCCGCCACTGCGGCCAGGTCGTCGACCTCGCGTTGGACGACAGCGTCGGGCGTTCGGTCGGTGCCAGAGAAGTCGGTGCTGGCTCCTCGTCCACGACGGTCGTACTGGACGACCCGGAAGCGGTCCGCGAGCTGGGTAGACAGACCATCGAAGGAGCTGAGTCGACGGAAGTGTCCCGCGGCATCGACGAGAACCAGAACGGGCCCTTCGCCCGTCACGGTGTAGGCGATCGACGTGCCGTCCTTCGACCGCGCGGTCCTGGTGTCCATCGAATCCTCCGTCGCTAACTGTACTCAATCGTTCACTTCAGGGTAGAGTGAACGAACTGTACTGTCTAGTTCATTTGAAGATCGACATCGACAGGAGGTGTGATGGAAAAGGGCGATCAGGAGGTCGGTACGGGCAGCAGTCGGTCGGAACGTAAACGTGCTGCGATCGTGGCCGCTGCGCGCGAGGTATTTCTGCGGCACGGGTACGCGGGCGCAACAATGGACGACGTCGCAGAGCTGGCCGGAGCGTCCAAAGTTACTGTTTACAAACATTTTTCGGACAAGCCAAGTCTGTTCACCGCCGTATTCACCACCGCGATAGACGACGTCGCCGCGGCCTCGCGGACCCTTGTCGACAGCCTCGGTGACAGCACCGACATCGAAGCCGATCTACGTCGCTTCGCGCGCGATCACGTCGTGTCCGTCACTGCGCCGGACCTCGTCCGGATGCGGCGGATGATCATCGCCGAGGCCGAGCGCTTCCCCGATATCGCGGCTGCGTGGCATCGTGCCGGGCCTGAACGTGGGCACCGGAGCCTCGCCGAACAGATCCGCAAACTCACCGCCCGCGGGCTGCTGAGAGCAACCGACCCCATGCTCGCGGCCCAGAACTTCAACTATCTGATTCTTTCGGTTCCGTTGAACGAGGCCATGTTCGTCGTCGGAGTCGATCCGCCGAGCATTCGACGACTGCATCGCTACGCCGACGAAGCGGTTCGACTGTTCGTAGCCGCCTATGGAGTAGCCGCAGTGGCCGCCCATGGAATCACAGACGCCGATCCTGCGTGATCGTGGTGCCTACCTAGGATGTCGACATGACCGAACAGGCGTCCGCGCCCGACGCATCCGACACCACAACCCCTGCAACGACCACGCTGTGGGTAGAGCGCACCGGCACCAGACGCTATACCGGCAAGAGTTCGCGGGGCGCCGAAGTCCTCGTCGGCTCGGAGTCGGTCGACGGTGTCTTCACTCCAGGCGAGCTGTTGAAGATCGCGCTCGCAGCCTGCAGCGGGATGAGTTCGGACTTGCCCCTTTCCCGTCGCCTCGGCGACTCCTACGATGCGACGATTCGGGTCTCGGGTGCAGCCGACCGTGAGAACGAGACGTATCCGCAGCTCGACGAAGTGCTCGAGTTGGACCTCAGCGAGCTCGACGAAGCCGCGCGGCAGCGGCTGCTGACAACTGTGGAACGTGCGATCGACCGAGTCTGCACGGTCGGGCGAACCATCAAAGCCGGCGCGAAGGTAACGCTGACCTTCGATATCGACGAGTGACCCAGTGACGACGAGTGACCCAGTGACGACGAGTGACGCAGTTATGGGGGAGCACGTTCGGCTGACCGCCTGGGTCCACGGCCACGTCCAAGGCGTCGGATTCCGATGGTGGACGCGCTCACGTGCGTTGGAGCTCGGACTGGTCGGACACGCAACCAACACGAGGGACGGTCGTGTTCTGGTGGTCGCCGAGGGTCCACGCGAACAGTGTGAAAAGCTTCTTGCGCTTTCGAGGTCCGGCCATACACCGGGCACGGTCGATCTCGTTGTGGAAAGCTGGGACCCCGCGAAGGGTGACATGTCTGGATTCGAGGAGCGCTAGTTGGGTCAGCACAGCAACGACGACGACGATCGCGAACGCACGGGCGGTACACCGAACACCCCGCCGCCGCTGCGACCGAATCAAGGTCCGACAACCCCGCCGCCGTTGCGTCCCAATCAAGGTTCGACCCCGCCGCCGTTGCGGCCGAACCAGCCTTCGGCGAGTCCGCCGCCGTTGCGTCCCAACCAGGGTTCGGTCCCGCCGCCGTTGCGGCCGAACCAAGGGTCGGTCCCGCCGCCACCTCAGCCAACTCCACCCGCACCCGAACCGCCCGCACCCGAGCCATGCGCACCGGAACCGCCTGCGGCAGAACCCGATCGACCGGCCGCGGCGTCGAGTGAGCCGCCACCGTGGGAACCCCCGCCACCGGGGTGGCAGCCGCCGGTATTGGAGCCCGAGCGGCAGGGTGGCAGCATTCGCCGCCAGGACGCCGGATCGACACGGCCACGGCCGCAGACCGTCGCGGACGCGCGAGCACGAGACAAAGCGCGGCAACGGCAGGCCGAGCTCGACCGCCAAGCGGTCGAGCATTCTGACAAGAAGCGCAAGACCAGGCGGCGTCTCATCGGTGCGGGAGCTGTCGTCGGTGTGGTCGGAGCGGTCGCGCTCGGCTACTACGCGCTCAGATCCGACGACGTTCGTGCCGACTGTGTCGCCGTCGAAGACGGTCAGGAGATCATCGTCGACGACCAGTTCTGCGACGGAACGCCGAACTCGAGCGGTGTCTTCATCTATGCGGGCAGCGGTAAGCAGTATCGGTACTACTACGGCGGCTCGGGCTCGAAGGGCGATCGGATCTCCGGCGGCACAACTGTCAAACCCAAGGGTGCCAACATCACGACCAGCTCGGGTAAGACCGTGCAGCGTGGTGGCCTCGGTAGCAAATTCAGTAGCAGCAGTGGGTCGTAGCTGATGCGCCGAGTTCGGAGCAATCCACGGCCCGGTTGGCAGCAGATCGTCGAGTCGCAAGGTCTTGTCTACGGCTCGCCTGCGCGCGACGCCGAAGGCTACGCGCGGCCGTACTGGGACGAGTCGGTGCACTACGAGTTCGAGATGGACGAGATCCTCGCGCTCGAAGCCGACGTCGAGCTGCTGCATTCGATGTGTCTGCACGCCGTCGAGCAGGTCGTCCTCACCGAGCGGTATCGCGATTTCGGTCTGCCCGAATGGAGTTGGGGTCCGATCGCGGAATCGTGGAAACGGTCCGACCCGCACGTCTACGGGCGTTTCGATCTGCGGTACGACGGTCGGAGACCGGCAAAGCTGTTGGAGTACAACGCCGACACGCCGACGACGTTGCTGGAGGCCGGGATTCTGCAGTGGCACTGGCTGACCGACCTCTACGAGGGCGACGATCAGTGGAACTCGTTGCACGAGAAGCTCGTCGAGCGCTGGACCGAACTGAAGGACGTGCTTCCTGCCACGCAGTTGCACTTTGCCTGGTCCTCGGCGGACGAGTCGGGCGAAGACAACGTCACCACCGCATACATGCAGGAAACGGCGGCCGAGGCCGGCTTCGACACCGTCGCACTCGCGATCGAGGACATCGGCTACGACATCGAACTGAACCGCTTCGTCGATCTCGAAGAGGCACCCGTTGCCTCGATCTTCAAGTTGTATCCATGGGAGTGGGTCCTCGACGACGAGTTCGGCAAGCGCGTCGTGGCGAGCCTGCCCGCGACCATGTGGATCGAGCCGCTCTGGAAGACGCTGCTCAGCAACAAGGCGATCCTCGCCGTCCTGTGGGAGATGTACCCCGGACATCCGAATCTGTTGCCCGCGTACCTGGATCAGCCGAACGAGCTGACCGAATTCGTGCGCAAACCGAAGCTCGGCCGTGAAGGCGCGAACATCACGATCGTCGGCGCCGGTATGGAAACCGCGACCGGTGGCATCTACGGCGAAGAGGGCTTCGTCTACCAATTGCTGGACCCGCTACCGGAATTCGACGACATGCGCCCCGCGCTCGGGGCCTGGATCGTCGGCGACGATTCGGCCGGGCTCGGGATCCGTGAAACCTCGGGCCTAGTCACCGACGACGGCGCCGCCTTCGTACCGCACCGCATACCTGCCAAAGACTGAACGCCGCACACTCGAAAGTAAACGGAGACAACGTAATGACATCGGTATCGCTGCTAGCTTCGTCCACCTCACCCGTGACCACCATGGCGCTCGAGTCGGGATACTGGGGTTCGCTCGGGCGGGGCGTCGGGGCGATCGTCTGCTACGCGATCGTCGGACTCGTCCTGATGATCGTCGGCTTCTACGCGATCGATCTGACCACACCGGGCAAACTGCGTGACTTCGTCACCGCGGGCATGCCGAACGCGATCATCGTGCTCGCGTCGGGGATGGTGAGTATGGCTCTCATCGTCGTCCTTGCGATCTTCGCGTCCTCCGGCAAGCTCAGCGAAGGGCTTATCGCCTCACTGGTTTTCGGCCTGGTCGGCATCATCGCGCAGGTCGTCTCTGTGCGCGCGATCGAGCTTGTGTCCGGCGTCGACATCGGTGCCGTCATCCGCTCGGAGACCTATACCCCCGAGGTGCTCATCGTCGCGGCTGCCCACTTCGGTCTGGGACTCGTCGTAGCGTTCGCGATTCTCTAGCCGGGCTACAGACGGGGAGCAGCGCGCGGAGATCAGAAGTCGGTCTGCACGACCGAATCGAGCTTCTTCGTGTGCAGAGCCTTCGTCACGTTCTTCGACCAGGCGTCGACCCTCGTGACGACGACGGGGGATTCGCTGAGTTCACGCGCCCGCTCGATCTCCTGCTCGGCCGCCTCGAGGTGCCGGTAGGCGATGTCGGTCGACGTTGCGATCGCCTCGGACCACATCTGCTTGTCGATCGCCGAAAGATCGCGCCCTGCCGGTGTTTTCGCCGCCGCGTCGAGTGCGATGACAACAGGCAGTGTGTAGTTGCCGAGGTCGATGTCGAACTGCGCACTCTTCGAACGGTCCTTCTCGGCGCCTTCGAGCCACGCTGCGAGGTCTTCGACATCGTCGACCACCTGGAATGCGATGCCGATCTCGCGGATCGCGAGCAGCAGGTGCGCGTGACCGTCGTCGCGTCCCGCTTCTGCGGCTCCGATGAGGAAGGCCAACTCCAACATTGCCGAGGTCTTGCCGCGGCAGATCGTGTAGTACTGCTCCGCGGTTTTGTCGAGGCGCCCGCGGAATCTGAGCTCGGATTCCTGTGCGGTGTTCACGCGGTCGTAGGCGTCGACGAAACTCGTCGTCATCGGTGCCGAACCCGATGCCGCGATGAAGATTCCGCGCGTCGAGATCAGGTTGCCGATGAGCAGAGCTTCGTCGGGGCCGAAGGAATTGGTCAGCGTAGGCAGATTGCGCCGTAGTACGGCCTTGTCGATGATGTCGTCGTGCACCAGCGTTGCTGTGTGCAGCATCTCGAGTGCCTTGCAGTGATCGAGCAACGTCGAAGTATGTGTTCCCGCAACGTGATGCGCTAGGCGTGATCGAAAATAGCGGCCCTTGTACAGACTGGCCGAGTATTCGGCCAACCCGAATCTTCCGAGGATCTCGTCGTATTCGCGTTTCAGTTCTATTGCCAACTCGTGCTGGAACTCGGAGAAGGCGTCGGCGTCCCCGCCGGCGTAGGTTCGCGACATTGTCAGGCCGTGCCGACTTGGGTCGTGCCGACATCGGTCGCGCTGCGGGTGGACTCGGAGGTTCGGCAAACGAGTACGACTGCCATCGCTTCAACCCCCTCGTGTTAATCGATCCCGCTCGCTGCGAACGGGTCCGGCGTCGATATGGACAGGTAAGAATGTCAACGGCGCTGTGCTAGGTCAAGACGAGATCGTAATGGGCAACAAAGACCGATATCGGCGAACTGCTTCATGATCAACTCGCGACGTCGATTCGAGTATGTCCAGTTCAGAGGGTAGCTGCCTCGGCACGTCTTTGCCGCTCGAGAGCGCAGTGGCTGTGGTGATACTGCTCTGGAGACGCCTCGGCGGTGTGCATGATCACACGCCGGTGGCGGACGCAGGCTGCTCGTAGGGGCCGGAAGATCGTGCGGCCTGCAAACCGTCTGGTACGGCACCCGGTAATCTGGGCCGACTATGTCAACCCCCGTCGCTCGACCAGCCGCATGCATCTGAAGAGTCTCACGCTGAAGGGTTTCAAATCCTTCGCGTCCGCGACGACGCTGCGGTTCGAACCAGGAATCACGTGTGTCGTGGGTCCGAATGGTTCGGGGAAGTCGAACGTGGTCGATGCGCTCACCTGGGTGATGGGCGAGCAGGGTGCGAAAGCTCTGCGTGGCGGCAAGATGGAAGACGTCATTTTCGCCGGTACGTCCGGCCGTGCACCGCTTGGTCGCGCCGAGGTCACCCTGACGATCGACAACTCCGACGGGGCGCTGCCCATCGAGTACTCCGAGGTGTCGATCACCCGGCGGATGTTCCGCGACGGCGCGGGGGAGTACGAGATCAACGGCACCGCGTGCCGGTTGATGGACGTACAGGAACTGCTCAGCGACTCCGGCATCGGCCGTGAGATGCACGTGATTGTCGGCCAGGGCCAACTCGCTGCCATCTTGGAGTCGCGGCCGGAAGACCGCCGGGCCTTCATCGAAGAAGCCGCAGGGGTGCTCAAGCACCGCAAACGCAAGGAAAAGGCGGTCCGCAAGCTCGATTCGATGCAGGCGAATCTCGCCCGCCTGACCGACCTGACCTCCGAGCTGCGTCGCCAGCTCAAACCGCTCGGCAGGCAGGCCGAGGTGGCAAGGCGAGCGCAAACCGTGCAGGCGGATCTGCGTGACGCCCGCCTGCGGTTGGCCGCCGACGACCTCGTCACGCGCCGGACCGAACTTGCCGGACAGCAGAATCACGAAACGATGATCCGCGAGGAGCAGGACGCCGTCGCGGCCGAACTGGAGTCGGCAACCGCACAGCAGGCGGACCAGGAGCTGGCTGTGGCGCGGTTGACCCCGAGTGCCGAAGCAGCCGGTCAGACGTGGTTTCAGCTGAGCGCACTCGCGGAACGGGTCAGTGCGACGGTTCGGATCGCGAAGGAGCGGGCGCGGCATCTCGAGGCTGAACAGTCCTCCGGACGTGGACGCGAACCCGAACAGCTCGAAGCCGAAGCGGAAAGGGTCGCTGCCGAGGAAGAGGAGCTGCTCGCGGTTGTCGAGATTGCCACCGATCGTCTGCTCGACGCCAAGGAGCAGTTGGGCGAGCGGGAGCGAGCGGCGACAGCGGCGGAACATGCACACCTTGCAGCTGTTCGCGCCATCGCAGACCGGCGCGAGGGTCTGGCGCGACTGTCCGGCCAGGTCGACACACTGCGGATGCGAGCGCAATCGGTCGACGCCGAAGTCGCCCGCCTGTCGGGTGCGATAGAGGAGGCGCGTCGCCGCGGCGACGCCGCGCAGGCCGAATTCGACGAAGTGCAGGCGCAGATGGGCGACCTGGATTCGGGAGAACAGGGACTCGACGCTCAGCACGAACACGCCGTCGAAGCGCTCGCACATGCAGACAGGCGAGTCACCGAACTTCGCGACCGGGAGCGAGCCGCAGGCAAAGATGTCGCGTCGTTGACGGCCAGGATCGAGGCGCTGTCGATGGGTTTCGGTCGCAAGGACGGCGCGGCCTGGCTACTCGCTCGCAACGACGCAGGCCTGCTCGGTCCGCTAGCCGGTTTGATCAGTGTCCACGCCGGCTACGAAGTCGCCGTCGCAGCAGCGATGGGTCCGGCAGCGGACGCTGTTGCAGTCGACACCGATCGCGCGGCCACCGCTGCCGTCGCAGCGCTCAAGCACGGTGACGGCGGCCGAGCAGCGCTCGTCTTCGGCAACGGCGCCGCGCCTGCATTGCCATCGGTGGAGCTCCCGACGGGTATCAGGTGGGCGATCGAGGTCGTGACCTGCCCGGACTCCTTGCGGGGCGGGCTAGCGGCGATGTTGCACGGCGTCGTCGTCGCGACTCACCTCGACGATGCCGTCGGTTTCGTCGGTAGGCAACCATCTCTACGGGCGGTCACGGTCGACGGCGATCTCGTCGGCTCGGGCTGGATCACCGGCGGTTCGGATCGTCCGCCGAGTCAGCTCGAGATTCAGGCGACGATCGATTCGGCGAAGGCCGACCTGCGGACCGCCGAACGCCTTGCCGAGGAACTCGGCGCAGCGCTGTCGGGTGCACTCGACGAACAACGTGATCGGCGCGAGGCTGCCGAGGTCGCACTGAGCGCGCTGCACGAGTCCGACCGTGCGATGGCGGCGGTGTACGAGCAACTCGGCAGGCTCGGGCAGGTTGCACGCCTCGCGCATGCCGAGTCCGTTCGGCTGACCCAACAGCGGTCCGCAGCCGAGGCCGGCCGTGAAGAGTCCATGAATTCGCTTGCGGAGCTGGAAGATCGGCTCCGCAACGCCGAGCAGGAGCATTCCGAGATCGACGCGGACGGGATGGGCGCGGCCGGCGCCGAAACCGCGGGGCGCGAACGTGCGGACGCTGCGGAGGCACTTGCGGAAGCGCGAGCAGCCGAGATCGAGGCGAGGCTGGCGGTGCGCACCGCCGAGGAACGGGCCGAATCCCTGCGCGGCAAGGCGGATTCGTTGCGACGCGCTGCCCGCGCGGAGCGTGATGCGCGTGCCCGCGCCGAGCGTGCCCAGCGCGCCCGACAACACGCGGCAGCGGTCGCGGGTGCCGTCGCAGCGTCGGGTCAGCGCGTCGCCGAGCATCTGGAAGAGGTTGTCGCCGAAGCGGTTTCGCACCGTGACGATCTCGTGCGGGAGCGGGCCGAGCAGAACGAGTTGCTGGAGAAAACCAAGGAGCGAGTTCGGGTGCTCAGCGGCAAATTCGCTGCGCTGACCGATGCGGTCCACCGTGACGAGGTCGCTCGCGCGCAGGCTGCGTTGCGCATCGAGCAGTTGGAAGAAGGCATCGCCGAACAGTTCGGCATCGGGCTCGACGACCTCGTCGCCGAGTACGGACCCGACGTTCCCCTACCGCCGACCGCGCTCGAGCTTGCCGAGTACGAGCAAGCGAAGGAACGTGGCGAGCAGGTGGTCGCTCCGGCGCCGATGGCCTACGACCGAGCGACCCAGGAGCGGCGTGCCAAGTCTGCGCAGAAGGATCTGACGACGCTCGGCAAGGTCAATCCGCTTGCGCTGGAAGAGTTTGCGGCGCTGGAGGAGCGCTATACCTTCCTCTCCACGCAGTTGGAGGACGTCAAGAACGCGCGCAAGGATCTGCTCGACGTGGTCGCCGAAGTCGACGAGCGGATCCTGCAGGTGTTTGCCGAGGCCTATGCCGATGTGGAGCGCGAGTTCGTCCAGGTCTTCGAAACGCTCTTCCCCGGCGGTGAGGGCAGACTGCTGCTGACCGATCCCTCGGACATGCTCACGACGGGTATCGAGGTGGAGGCCCGCCCGCCCGGCAAGAAGGTGAAACGGCTGTCGCTGTTGTCGGGTGGGGAGAAGTCACTCACCGCGGTTGCGTTGCTGGTGGCCATCTTCCGTGCTCGCCCCTCGCCCTTCTACGTCATGGACGAGGTCGAAGCGGCGCTCGACGACACCAACCTGCGTCGCCTGATCGCGCTCTTCGAACAGCTGCGGGAGAAGTCCCAGCTGATCGTCATCACACACCAGAAGCCGACCATGGAAGTTGCCGACGCGCTGTACGGCGTGAGTATGCGCGGCGACGGCATCACGACGGTGATCTCGCAGCGGATGCGTGGCCAGAACGTGCGGGTGGCCGTCGGTTCGGCTACCGCTGACGACACGGCCGACGCCTGACCCGTTCGATCAGGACAGGCCCGCCAGATCGTCGGGTACGTCGACTGCATGGGCACGCAACGCTTCGAGCGGAACGATGTCGAGCGCGCGTTCGTGCGTCGCGGCGAGCACGACCGGTGCCGCGGCGCCGTCGAGGAAGGCCTGCATCCACCGCGCGGCGACAACACACCACCGGTCGCCTGGCACGAGTCCTGGGAAGTTGTACTCGGGTCGCGGGCTGGACAGGTCGTTGCCGACCGCAGCTTGATGCTCGAGGAATTCGGCGGTGACCACGGTGCAGACGGTGTGGCTGCCCGCATCCTCCGGTCCGGTGCTGCAACAGCCGTCGCGGTAGAAGCCGGTGACAGGATCCGTTCCACATTCCTGCAGGCGGTCGCCTAGAACGTTGCGTTCGATCACCGGGCAATCGTCGCACCCCGGGGTGACCCGCGCACGGGTTGAGGTGTGCACGGGGTGAGGAGTTAACGGTCGGATCGTTCCTCTGACAGGATGGCCGAGTGACTGCCGAAGCTTGGATCCTCATCGCGGCTGCGGCCGCAATACTTCTGATCGCCCTCGTCGTCGGCTTCGTTCTGTACCGACGCAGGCAGATCTCGTTGACGGCGTCGAAAGCGCCGACCGCGGTCGAAGATCGCTCGGGCGGCTACAAGGCAGGCGGCGGCTTCAGCTTCAGCCAGGGCGGTACGGCGACAGCTCCGAGGCAACCGGTCGGTGAGCGTACCGACGTCGACGGGCAGCCCGCTGTCGGAGACGACGCCGCTGTCCCGCGCGACGCTCCCAAACGTGGAATCACCGAAATTAGGCTGCCCGATCCTGTTGTTGACGAAGCGACCCCGGTCGCCGAGCAGCCGACACCGGCGGTCGAAAAGCCTGCACCAGCGGTCGAAAAGCCTGCACCGGTTGTAGCGGAGCCGGTGGTCGAGGAGCCTGAGCTACCGACCGCACCCGCGACGCCGCAGAGCCTGGACACCGCACCGACCATCGACGAGATCGCCCCGACGGAAGGTCGGCTGGACCGGCTGCGTGGGCGACTGTCGCGATCGCAGTCGGCGGTCGGCAAGAGCCTGCTCGGCCTGCTCGGCGGCGGTGACCTCGACGAGGACTCGTGGGAAGAAGTCGAGGACACGCTGCTGATAGCCGATCTCGGCTCTGCCGTCACGACCAACGTCGTCACAGCACTGCGGGAGCGGATGGCTACCCGCAACGTTCGGACCGAAGCCGAGGTCAGAGCGCTGCTTCGCGAGGTACTCATCGAGGCGCTGCACCCGGAACTCGATCGGTCGATCCGGGCTCTGCCGCACGACGACCATCCGTCGATCCTGCTCGTTGTCGGTGTCAACGGCACCGGAAAAACGACGACGACCGGCAAGCTTGCTCGCGTCCTCGTCGCCGACGGTCGGCGGGTGCTGCTCGGTGCCGCGGACACGTTCCGCGCTGCCGCAGCCGACCAGCTGCAAACCTGGGGTGAGCGCGTCGGCGCCGATACCGTTCGCGGCAAGGAACATGCGGATCCGGCGTCGGTTGCTTTCGATGCGGTAAGCAAGGGGATCGAGCTCGGCGTCGACGTCGTACTCATCGACACCGCGGGCCGCCTGCACACCAAGACCGGTCTGATGGACGAGCTCGGCAAGGTCAAGCGTGTGATCGAGAAGCGTGCGACCGTCGACGAGGTGTTGCTCGTCCTCGATGCGACGATCGGTCAGAACGGGTTGATGCAGGCGCGGGTCTTCGCGGACGTCGTTGCGATCTCGGGTGTGGTGCTGACCAAACTCGACGGCACGGCAAAGGGTGGCATCGTCTTCCAGGTTCAGCACGAGCTCGGTGTACCCGTGAAGTTGGTCGGCCTCGGTGAGGGTGCCGACGACCTCGCCCCGTTCGAGCCTGCCGCTTTCGTGGATGCCCTGCTCGGCTAGAAACGCGGCACGGCTGCCGCCTCGCCTGCGGAAGATGCTGGCGCAGCGGTTGTAGCGTGGCGTAAAGTCCGGTGCCCCGACGGCGACGACATGCCAGGCGGGTGCGGTTGTCGCGTACACGATGGCGTGGAACGAGGTGAACGATGGCGAGACTAACCCACGCCGAATTCGCCGCGAACGTCCTCGCCGCATCAGCGTCGCCGAAACGCATCGGCAAGGTCATCTCGCACATCCTCGGCGATCGAATCGAGATCGGACCGCTGCGGGTCGGGCCAGGGGGAGTCGGCTCTGCAACCGCGATAGGCGTGCCGGGTCTGGTCGAGGCGTATTGCTGCAAGGACCTGGAATGGGACATCGCGCTCGCGGTCCCCGTGCACCTCAGTGTGCGGGTGAACCTGGCCGGCGCGATCGCGCGCTACGCGATCGCCGTCAGGGTGCAGACGCGAATCCGTTTGGTGCCGGAGGAGCCGTGCACCGTCGTCGTCGACATCGAAGAGGTACACCGCGACAACATTGCAGCCAGAGTTAATCCTCGCGGCATGCCGTCTCGACTTGTCGGCAAGGTCGGCAACATCAATGTCGTTGTCGCCGATCATGTTCTGGCCTACATCAACGAACTTTTCGCCAGCCCGCCGATCGTCGCACTACGGCGCATCGATGTCGCACAGATGATGGAACGCGCATGGGACGCCGGACTCGTCGTCGACATGTCGGTGTCGAGGAGTCTGTTGGCACCTGCTCCCATCACCGACCGGGCAGGCTGAGCCTCGCGATTCGCCACACGGTGCGACGGTTCGGCGGATTGCCCACACTTCGACCCACTCGACTGGTTAGCTCGGACCTGCACGTGCCGTTTCGACGTGACACTCGTCGAATCACAACTCGTCACAACAAAAGGGGAGAGCTATATGGGTCGCCTTCATGTAATGCGAAAACTGACCGGCGTTGTCGCCGCAGCCGCCGCCGCAGCACTCGTATTCGCAGGACCGGCAAGTAGCGCGCCGACCGTCGGTGAGGACATCGACTGGAACGCCGCCGCACTCCAACTGCGCGACATCGCGCGCGAATCCGGCAACGCAGACGCGTTGGCAGCGATGAATCGTCTCGTCGAAGCGCCGAAGCAGTTCGCGCCGCAGGACTTCGCGCGCCAGGATGCCGCCCTGCCCGCGCAGCCGTTCCAGATCCCGGCGTTCTCGGACACCGGACGTATGGATCCCGCGTCGGGTCAGCTCTACGGCTCCGGCATCGCTCTCGGTGTCGATGGTTTCCGCTTCGGATTCTTCGGCGGACCCGGCACCATCTCGCCGAACCAGGGTGGGGCCAAGCTGGAGGTCATCTGGCTGAACCTGCTCAGCGGTCGTAGCGGTACCGAGGTGCTCAACGAACACCTCGACGTTCCCGTCGACACGACGATCAGGACGCGCGCCCTCAATCCCGGTGGCGGACCGATCGTCGCGGCCGTCTACGGATCGCTGTGGCATCGCTGGTCGGTACCCGTCAGCGACCAGTACCCCGACGGCTTCAAATACGTGAAGAGCAGCATCTTCTGGCCGTCGATGGGGTCGGTACTCGGCTGAGTCTCCTCGCTGTTCTCAACTGTTCAAAGAGCCGAGAAATTGCTCGAGCGCCGGGTTGACCTGGTCGGCGTGGGTCATGTTGGACGAGTGTCCGCCACCCTCGACGACCACCAACTCGGCGTTCGGCAGTTCGGCCGCGTACTTCTGCGCGATCGATAGCTCTATCGAGGCATCGTTCGAGCCGTGGACGACAAGGGTCGGCGCGGTGATTTCGGCCAGTCGTGGTGTGACGTCGTTCTCGCGGCTCACGAGCGTCGTGTAGGTTTGTCGCACGGTCGTGGTGTCGAGGTCGCGCCACTTCTGTTGCCAGGCAGGCGTGTCCGCGAAGCCAGGTCCGATGATGATTGCCGCGACTATCTCCGCGAGCTGATCGGTCATGCCAACGGCGGTCCAACCGTCGAGCAACTGGTTGTACGCGGCGACCTTTTCCGGATCCTCGACACCGGGTTGGCTGTCCATGAGAACGAGTGCGCGGACCCGCTCGGGTGCGGTCAGCGTGGCCCGCAGTGAGAGAAAACCACCCTGCGACATACCTGCCAGAACGGCGCGTTCGATGCCGAGATGATCGAGCAGTCCGAACAGATCGGCCGCGCTGTCCCAATAGGTGAACGCCGCCGACGACGTCTCGGTTCGGCCATGGCCACGTTCGTCCCAGCGAATACAGCGCCAGTTGCCGGAGAGTGCCGCAACCTGCGCATCGAACATCGTGTGGTCCATGAGGAACCCGTGGGAGAAGATGATCGGATCTCCGGAACCGGAATCCTCGTAGTAGAGCCGCTGACCATTGACTTCGGCGTAGGGCATTGCGGTTACTCCTTCGATCGGCGACGCTGCCGCCGCCGACCATACGCCTGTCATCGACTAGCGTTTCTGCTTGTGAGCGAAACCGTGTCAGGACCGCTTTCCGGTGTCCGTGTGATCGAGATGGGCCAGCTGATAGCGGGTCCGTTCGTGGGAAGTCGGCTCGCCGATTTCGGTGCCGAAGTTCTCAAGGTAGAGCCGCCGGGCAAGGGCGATCCGATGCGTAATTGGGGCCGCTCGTTCGAGGGCAACAGTCTGTGGTGGTCGGTGATCGGCCGCAACAAGAAGTCGATCGGCATCGACCTCGCGACCGACGAGGGACGCGACCTCGTCCGTGGACTCGTTGCGGAGGCAGACGCCGTCGTCGAAAATTTTCGGCCAGGAACGCTCGAGAAGTGGGGCCTCGGCCCGGCGGAGCTGCACGAGATCAACCCGAAGCTGGTGATCGTCCGCATCTCGGGTTTCGGCCAGACCGGTCCGTACGCGACCCGGCCGGGTTTCGCGAGCGTCGGCGAAGCGATGGGCGGACTCCGCTACATCAACGGGTTCCCCGGTCAGGTGCCGCCGCGCAGCGGTATCTCGCTCGGTGACACGCTCGCAGCACTGTTCGCTCTCGAAGGTCTGCTGATGGCGTTGTACTGGCGTGATGCGAAAGGTGGCACCGGCCAGGTCGTCGACGCGTCGATATTGGAAAGCTGTTTCGCGATGCTCGAGTCGACGCTGCCGGAGTACGACAAGCTCGGCATCGTCCGCGAGCCGATGGGCACAGGGCTGAAGAGTCTCGCACCGTCGAACGTCTATCCGACCAAAGAAGGCCGCAGCCTCATCATCGCCGCGAACGCGGATCCGCTCTTTCGCCGCCTCACCCAGGCGATGGGGTCGCCGGAACTCGCCGGCGATCCACGCTTCTCGACCCACGTCGCACGTGGCCAGAACTCCGACGAACTCGACGACCTCATCGCGCAATGGTCGGCGACCTTGGATTTCGGCGACCTCACCGCCGTCCTCGACGCACACTCGGTCGTCTGGGGACCGATCAATTCCATCGCCGACGTGGTCGCCGATCCCCAGGTCGAGGCGCGGGAGATGATCGTCCGCAAACAGGACCCGAGGTTCGGCGACCTCGCCGTGCCGGGTGTCGTCCCGAAACTGTCGCAGACGCCAGGCGCTATCGCGTGGCTCGGCAGGCAGACGCCCGGCGAGGACAACACAGCCGTCTACACCGAGGTGCTCGGACTTTCCGCCGAACGGCAGCATGAGCTTGCCGACAAGAACATCATCTGATCATGTCGGTACTACGAGTGTGCGAAGTCGGTCCGCGCGACGGCCTGCAGAACCAGACCCGGCATTTCTCTGTCGACGAACGCATCGAGTTGATCGATCGCCTGACCGGAACGACCCCTGCCGCGGTCGAAGCGGTGAGCTTCGTCAACGATCGCAGGGTGCCGCGAATGGCAGGTGCGGAAGAGATCCTCGATCGGATCGCCAGGCCGTCCGGTGTCGATATCGCAGCACTGGTACTGAACGGTCGCGGCGTGACCCGTGCACTCGAGTGCGAACTCGACGAGATTCGGTTCGCGGTCTCGGCGACCGACGCGTTCAATCTGCGCAACGTCAACGCACCCGTTTCCGCAACGGTCGACGACTTTCGAGCCAGCGCACGCGCGATTCGTGATCGCGACATCCGCCTCACCGCGATCATCGCGGTTGCGTTCGGTTGCCCTTTCTCGGGTGTGGTGGCTGCCGATGCGGTGATCGAGCTTGCCGGTGAGCTCGCGGCGGCGGGGGCCGAGGAGATCCTGCTCGCCGACACGATCGGGTGCGGCGTTCCGAGCCAGGTGTCGGTTCTGCTTGCAGGTGTCGCACAGGTGGCACCCGGTATTCCGCTCGGCGTGCACCTGCACAACACCCGCAATACCGGCTACGCAAATGCCGTCGCTGCTGTGTCGGCGGGCGCGACGACCTTGGATTCGTCGGTCGGTGGGCTCGGCGGGTGTCCGTTCGCTCCCAACGCGACAGGCAACATCGCGACCGAAGATCTGTGTTTCATGCTGCGCAACATGGGGATCGAAACCGGTGTGCGGCTGCCTGCGTTACTCGACGTCGTCGGTTGGCTCGGAAAGGTCGTGCCGGACGAGATCACCGGCCAATTGGCTAGGGCAGGGCTGTTTCCCGAGGTGGCCGGCGAGTAGCTGACGCGGTCGAGGTGACGGATTCTCACGGGAGTACCTGCTTGCATTTGCGCAGGAAGAAACCTCATGGCAACACAGACCCGTGATGCGTTCACGGGCGTGAAACATCCCAGCGTCATACCTGAAACACCGAGTGAGCACTCTTCTCTCCAGGTCGTCAGTCGGAATTGGCTGGGCTATGAAGGAGGAGACACAAGGTGGATGGATTCCCATTAACCGGCGCGCCCGACGCCGGCGACACAGCATGGATGTTGGCTAGCGCCGCGCTCGTGCTGCTCATGACCCCAGGGTTGGCGTTCTTCTACGGCGGCATGGTCCGCGCCAAGAGCGTCCTGAACATGATCATGATGAGCATCAGTGCCATGGGCATCGTGACGGTGCTCTGGGTGCTCTACGGCTTCTCGATCGCGTTCGGCAACGACAAGGCAAATCTGTTCGGTGACCCGACCCAGTACTTCGGTCTGAAGTCGGTATTCGGTGGCACCGACCAGGGCAACGTGCTTCCGGACGTCGACACGAGTGTGCCGCTGTTCGGCACGATTCCACTCTCGGTGTTCGTCGCATTCCAGCTGATGTTCGCCATCATCACCGTCGCGCTGATCTCGGGCGCAGTCGCCGACCGCATGAAGTTCAGCGCTTGGCTGGTGTTTGCAGGCGTCTGGGCAACCTTCGTCTACTTCCCGGTCGCGCACTGGGTGTTCGCCTTCAACGGCTACACCGGTGAAAACGGCGGCTGGATCGCGAACAAACTGAAGGCTATCGACTTCGCAGGTGGTACAGCGGTCCACATCAACGCTGGTGCAGCGGGTCTTGTGCTCGCCCTTGTGCTCGGCAAGCGGGCAGGCTGGCCGCGTACGCCGTTCCGGCCGCACAACCTGCCGTTCGTCATGCTCGGTGCCGGTCTGCTGTGGTTCGGCTGGTACGGCTTCAACGCTGGTTCGGCTGTCGGCTCGACTGCCGCAGCGGGCAACACCTTCCTGACCACGACGATTGCCACCGCAACCGCCATGATCGCCTGGTTGGTCGTTGAGAAGATCCGTGACGGCAAGCCGACGTCGCTCGGTGCAGCCTCGGGTGTCGTTGCAGGCCTCGTCGCCATCACGCCGTCGTGCTCCTCGGTCAATGCTCTCGGTGCTATCGCAATCGGTGCAACCGCAGGTGTCCTGTGTGCACTCGCCGTCGGACTCAAGTACAAGTTCGGCTTCGACGATTCGCTCGACGTCGTCGGTGTCCACCTCGTCGGCGGCATCGTCGGCACCTTGATGGTCGGCCTGGTTGCCGCCCCTGAGTCCTACGCCGGAATCAAGGGTCTGTTCTACGGTGGCGGAATCGAGCAGCTCAAGCTGCAGGCTGTTGGCGCGGGCGCCGTTCTTGCCTACTCGCTCGTTGCGACTGCAATCATCGCTTACATCATCAAGTTCACGATCGGCCTGCGCGCAAGCGAAGAGGACGAAGCGGTGGGCCTGGATGAATCCGACCACGCAGAGACGGCATACGATTTCGCTGCAATGGGTGGAAGCTCTGCAATTGGCCACGCGACCCGCAAGGAGGTATGAGCGAAAATGAAGCTGATCACTGCAATTGTCAAACCGTTCACGCTCGAAGACGTCAAGACCGGACTCGAGCAGGCGGGCGTGCTCGGCATGACCGTGAGCGAAGTACAGGGCTACGGACGCCAGAAGGGTCACACCGAGGTTTACCGCGGTGCGGAATACTCGGTGGACTTCGTTCCCAAGGTCCGGGTGGAGGTCGTCGTCGACGACGCCGCCGTGGACAAGGTCGTCGAGGTGATCGTCGAGGCATCCCGCACCGGCAAGATCGGTGACGGCAAGGTCTGGGTCACCCCGGTCGAAGCGATCATTCGAGTTCGTACCGGTGAACGTGGCGCGGATGCGCTCTGACCCACAAGGGTCGCGGAACAGCGGCCCCGTTCCTGCCGGGAAACCGGCGGGCGCGGGGCCGCTCGCATCTAGCGGGTCGGCGGGAGGTGCGAAGCAGGGACCCGAAGCTGCCGCCGATCTGGTCCGCGCCAGAAAGCAATTGCTCGACGGAGGCGGTACTCGCAATCGGCGGCTCGATGCTCACGCCCTGCGTCAAGCACTCGTCGATCTGCACGAATTCTGGCTGACGACAAAGGCAGCCGAACTCGGCATCAGGTCCGACACCGGCTTCGCGGTTGTCGCGGTCGGTGGGTTGGCTCGTCGTGAGATGTTGCCGTATTCCGACCTCGATCTGATTCTGCTGCACGACGATGTCGATCCGAAGCGGGTCTCCGAAGTCGCGGATCAGCTGTGGTATCCGCTGTGGGACGCGCACATCAAACTGGACCACAGTGTGCGGACGGTGCCGCAGGCGCTGCAGGTTGCGGGTTCGGATCTGACGGCAGCGCTCGGTATGCTCGAAGCTCGGCACATCGTCGGCGACGAGGATCTCTCCAATCTGCTGATCGGCGGTGTACGACGGGAATGGCGTACCGGTATCCGCACGCGCTTCGACGAATTGGTTGCGCAGACCCAATCGCGTTGGTCGCGTAGCGGCGAGATCGCACATCGCGCCGAACCCGATCTCAAGAACGGTCGCGGTGGTCTTCGGGACGTGCAGTTGCTCGATGCTCTCGCGATCGCGCAACTGACCGACGCGATGCCCGGTCTCGGGCCGGAGGCGCCGGGAGGCGGCCTCGAACAATCGCATCGACGACTGTTGGACGTCCGCACCGAACTGCATCGCGTCGCAGGACGTGCCCGCGACCAACTGCGAGCACAGGACGCCGACGAGATCGGTGCGGCGCTACGGATCGGCGACCGGTTCGATCTTGCTCGCACGCTGAGTGATTCGGCTCGGACCGTCAGCTATTCGGTCGATGTCGGTCTGCGTACTGCCGCCGCCGCCATACCGCGACGCGGGTTCTCTCGCCTTCGGCGCGTACCTGTGCGCCGACCACTCGATGAGGGAGTGGTCGAGCACGGTGGTGAGGTTGTGCTCGCACGCGATGCCAGGCCGAAGAAGGATCCCGGGCTGATTCTTCGGGTGGCAGCGGCGTCGGCGCAGACCGAGATGCCCATGTCGGCAACGACATTGAACCGCCTGTCCGAAGGCGCACCCGAGTTGCGTGAACCGTGGCCGAAGGAAGCGCTCAACGATCTGCTCGTGCTGCTCGACACAGGCAAGAGCGCGGCCGCCGTGATCGAGGCACTCGACCGCACCGGGCTGTGGGGTCGACTCCTTCCCGAGTGGGGCGCAATTCGCGATCTACCACCCCGAGATGCCGTTCATACCTGGACGGTCGACCGTCACCTCGTCGAAACCGTTGCCTACGCAAGCGGTTTCACGACCAGGGTGGCGCGACCGGACATTCTCGTCCTTGCCGCGCTACTACACGACATCGGCAAGGGGCGCGGCGGCGACCACAGTGTCGTCGGTGCCGACCTCGCGGTTCAGATCGGAAACCGCTTGGGGCTGTGGCCATCCGACGTCGCGCTGCTGAGTTCGATCGTCCGGTACCACCTGCTGCTGCCGGAAACCGCGACCCGTCGCGATCTGGAAGATCCGCTGACCGTGCAGACCGTCGTCGACGCGCTCGACGGCGACACCATGCTGTTGGAACTCCTGCACGCTCTCGCCGAAGCCGATTCTCTCGCAACAGGACCCGGCGTGTGGGGGGACTGGAAGTCGTCCTTGATCGGCGAACTGGTCCGCCGGTGCAGGCTGGTCATGGCAGGTGAGCCGTTGCCACAGCCCGATCCCATCGATCCGGACCACATCGCTCGCGCCGCGAACGGTGGCGTGTTCGTCGAACTGCAACCCGAGGGCGGCCAGCACACCTACATCGTCACCGTCATCGCACCCGACGAGCCCGGTCTGCTTTCGGATGCCGCGGGTGTTCTCGCGATGAATTCGCTGCGTGTCCTGTCGGCCTCGGTCGGCAGTCACGCCGGGTCGGCGATCAACACCTTCGTCGTGTCACCGAAGTTCGGCACACCGCCTGCCGCGGGTCTGATCAGGCAGGAACTGATCAGGGCGATTGCGGGCGACCTCGATCTGATCGCGCTGCTGGACAAGAAGGAGAAGGACGCCATTGCGGCCGCTCCGGTACGCGTCGGCGACGAAGGGGTGCCGACGACAGCGTTCGCGCAGGCGCCGCCGAAGATCATCTGGTTCGACGCAACGGAGGACGGGGAGGTCATCGTCGAGCTGCGTGCCGAGGACCGCGTGGGGCTGCTGTGCCGTTTGGCTCGGGTACTCGAGCTCGAGGGCGCCGACGTTCGCTGGGCAAAGGTGTCGACGCTGGGTTCGGTTGTCGTCGACTCGTTCTGTCTCGCACTCAGAGACGGGGACAGCTCTGCGAATCGCGAACGGATCGAAGCGGGCATCCTGGGGGTTGTTCCCATGATCCGGCCGCCCAAGCCCGTAGAAGAACAGACCACCTGAGGCGGCGACGGTCGTCGGTGTAGTCCTCACGCACTAGGCTGGTCTCCGACGTGTACCCATAGCCCATGATCAGGAGCGCGATCGGTGTTCGAATCCCTTTCCGACCGGTTGACCGGTGCGCTGAAGGACCTGCGCGGCAAAGGCCGCCTTTCCCCAGCCGACATCGATGCGACGTGTCGTGAGATCAGGCTTGCTCTGCTCGATGCCGACGTCGCGCTGCCCGTCGTGCGCAGCTTCATCGCCAAGATCAAAGAGCGCGCAAAGGGCCACGAGGTGTCCGGTGCGCTCAACCCGGCGCAGCAGGTCGTCAAGATCGTCAACGAGGAGCTCGTCGGGATCCTCGGTGGCGAGACCAGGCGGCTGACCTTCGCGAAGACGCCTCCAACGGTCGTGATGCTTGCAGGTCTGCAGGGTTCGGGTAAGACGACCCTCGCGGGCAAGCTGGCCAAGTGGCTCAAGGATCAGGGTCACACGCCGCTCCTCGTCGCGTGCGACCTGCAGCGCCCCGGCGCGGTAAGCCAGCTGCAGATCGTCGGTGAACGTGCCGGCGCGGCTGTGTTCGCACCGCATCCGGGCACGTCGATCGGCGGCGGCGACAACGCGCTCGGCATCACGGCGGCCGATCCTGTCGAGGTTGCGAAGGCAGGCATCGCCGAGGCGCGAAACAAGCAGTACGACGTCGTCATCGTCGATACCGCCGGTCGTCTCGGTATCGATGCCGAATTGATGAACCAGGCCATCGGCATTCGCGACGCTGTGCAGCCCGACGAGACGTTGTTCGTACTCGACGCGATGATCGGTCAGGACGCTGTCAGCACGGCCGAGGCCTTCCGCGACGGCGTCGGATTCACGGGTGTCGTGCTCACCAAGCTCGACGGTGACGCCCGCGGTGGTGCTGCGCTGAGCGTGCGCGAGGTGACCGGTCAGCCGATCATGTTCGCGTCCACCGGCGAGAAGCTCGAAGACTTCGACGTCTTCCACCCCGACCGGATGGCCAGCCGGATCCTCGGCATGGGCGATGTGCTGACGCTGATCGAGCAGGCCGAGTCGGTCTACGACGAGCAGCAGGCGATCGATGCTGCCGAGAAGATCAGTTCGGGCCAGCTGACGCTCGAGGACTTCCTCGACCAGATGATGGCGATCCGCAAGATGGGTCCGATCGGCAATCTGCTCGCCATGATGCCTGGCGCAGGTCAGATGAAAGAGGCGTTGTCGCAGGTCGACGACAAGCAGCTCGACCGCGTACAGGCGATCATCCGCGGCATGACGAAGGCCGAGCGCGACAATCCGAAGATCATCAACGCGTCGCGACGACTCCGGATCGCGAACGGTTCCGGTGTGAAGGTGTCCGAGGTCAACCAGCTTGTGGATCGCTTCTTCGAAGCGCGCAAGATGATGGCGTCGATGGGCCGACAGATGGGGCTACCCGGTGCGCGCCGCGGGCAGTCACAACGCGGCAAGAAGGGTAAGAAGGGCAAGGGTCGTGGCCCGACTCCGCCGAAGGTGCGGGGTGGGATGCCCGGCATGCCAGGTGGATTGCCTGCCGGTATGCCTGATCTGAGTGGCATGCCGAAGGGCCTCGATCAATTGCCGCCGGGCCTGGAAGGCTTCGACCTCTCACAGTTCAAGCTGCCCAAGAAGTAGCGATGGACGGCGCGCTCCATCTGCGCGGGACCGGGCTACCCGACGAACAACCGGTCGAGTTGTGGATTCACGACGGTGTCGTCTCGTTCGAGCCGGTCGCCGACGCGCACACGGTGACGAACTCGGGCTGGATATTGCCCGGCCTCGTGGACGCGCACTGTCACGTCGGCATCAAGTACAACGGCGGGCACGAGGACACTGCCGGTGCGATCGCGCAGGCCGAGACAGAACGCGATGTCGGAGCGCTGCTGCTGCGTGACGCAGGCTCGCCCATCGACACCCGCTTCATAGACGACCTGGAAGACCTGCCGAAGATCATCAGGGCAGGCCGTCACATCGCGACGCCCAAGCGGTACATCCCCGGCCTCGCGGTGGATCTCGAAGACCCCGCTCAGCTGCCGGAAGCTGTTGCGCAACAGGCGATGTTGGGCGACGGCTGGGTGAAGCTGGTCGGCGATTGGATCGATCGCTCGGTCGGCGATCTGCGTCCGCTGTGGGACGACGACATCCTGCGTGACTCGATTGCCGCGGCGCACCGGCACGGCGCTCGGGTGACCGCGCACGTGTTCGGCGAGGACGCCCTGCCCGGGTTGATCGCAGCCGGAATCGACTGCATCGAACACGGCACCGGACTCACCGACGAGACCATCGAGATGATGGTCGACGGTGGCGTCGCACTCGTGCCGACGCTCATCAACATCGAGACGTTCCCGGCCATTGCCGATTCCGCCTCCAAATATCCGGTGTACGCACGGCACATGCGTGATCTGCACGCCAAGGTCGCCGACACGGTCGGCCGCGCACACGATGCCGGGGTACCGATCTATGCGGGCACCGATGCAGGTGGCTCGATCGTGCACGGACGGATCGCCGACGAGGTCGCAGCACTCGTCAAGGTCGGGTTGTCGCCGACCGACGCGCTCGGTGCTGCCTGCTGGGATGCGCGAACCTGGCTCGGGCGTCAGGGCATCGAGGCGGGTGCTCCTGCCGATCTGCTTGTCTACGAACATGATCCGAGAACGGGTCCCGATGTGCTTTCTGCTCCCGATGCGGTGATCCTGCGCGGTCGGCTCGTGACTGTGCGCGGCTCGGTCGGGTGAGTTCACCGGCCCGGCGCTGGGGTCTGCCCGCGGCGGCGCTTGTGCTCGCAGTCAACGCGGTAGGTTTCGTCGTCGCAGCCATGCTGATCGACGAACAGACAGCCGCGACGTTCTTCGTCGCACTCACCGTGCCGACGATGGTTGCTGCACTGCTTGCGGTCGCGATCACCGTGTTCCGCGGCAACGGCCCTGTCACCGATTTCGGATTGCCGACGACCCTGCGGGAGGCGGGCGCGCAACTGCGCGCCGGTCTCGTCTGGGGCGCCGCGTCGGTGCTTGGCGGCCTGGCCATCGTCGTCGTTCTGCTTGCCCTCTCAGGGACGACCGAGGAGTCGCCACTCACCGAGATCGGGCTGCCCAGTGGCTGGAAAGTCGCTGTTGCACTCTGGGTTTGGCTCCTCGCACCGCTGGGGGAGGAGCTGATGTTCCGCGGCATGCTGTGGGGAGCGCTCGAAAAACGATCGATGTCCGCCGGGTGGACGCGCGTGCTCGGAAGTCCGTGGGTCACGCTCGCGATCACCGCCGCGCTGTTCGCCGCCTGGCACGGCGAGTGGTGGCGCTACATCGTGCTGCTGTGGGGCGGCGTCGCCATCGGGATGGCACGGCTGCGGACCGGCAGCGTGTTCGCGTCGTGGACCGCACATTCGATGAACAATCTGCTACCGGCGATATCGGTGCTGTTCCTTCCTGCGTAGCTAGGTCGCTCGGCGTACTGTCGTTTTACGTGAGCATTCGACTCGGCTATCAGATGCCGAACTTCAGTTACTCGAATTCAGTCGCCGACCTGTTCCCGACTGTGATTGCCCAAGCGCGCGAAGCCGAGTCCGCCGGATTCGACACCGCGTTCGTCATGGACCACTTCTATCAACTCCCCGGTATCGGCGAGCCCGACGAGCCGATGCTCGAGGCGTACACGGCGCTCGGTGCGCTCGCCACGGCGACACAGTCGATCCAGCTGTCGACCCTCGTCACCGGCAACACCTATCGAAATCCGCCGATGCTGGCCAAAACGGTATCGACACTCGACGTCGTCAGCGGTGGTCGTGCCGTGCTCGGTATCGGCGCAGGGTGGTTCGAGCTCGAGCACCGCCAATTCGGTTACGAGTTCGGCACTTTCACCGAGCGCTTCGAGAAACTCGACGAAGCGCTGCAGATCATCGTTCCGATGCTGCACGGCGAGAGGCCGACGTTCGACGGCAAGTGGTACCACGTCGAATCGGCGATCAACGAGCCCCGCATCCGCAACGACATCCCGGTACTGCTCGGCGGTGGCGGTGAGAAGAAGACGTTCGGGCTCGCCGCCCGGTTCGCCGATCATCTCAACATCATCTGCAACGCTTCCGAGTTGCCGCGGAAGATGGACGCGTTGATGCAACGGTGCGACGAGGCAGGCCGCGAGCGGTCGACGCTGGAGACGAGCTTCCTTGCGTTTGTCATGATCGACGAAAGTGGCGATCGCGCGCGGGAACTGCAGCGCGAATTCCTTCGTGCGCGTGGTGTCGACATCGACACGCTGTCCGCGGAGAAGCGTGCGGAACTGACCGATCGTCAGTTCGTCGGCGATCCGGACGACGTCGCCGAACAACTGCAGGACCGAGTATTGCGCCAAGGTATCGACGGACTTGTCATCAACCTCGTCACCAACGGTCACGAGCCGGGCATCGTCGAACTCGCTGGTAAGACGTTGGCGCCGCTCGTGGCATAGGCGGCGTGCTGCCTAACGGAATTCGAGCTCGGATTCGATGCCGCGGCGTCCGGCCATCCACAGGGCGAGCGCCTCGGTGGTGCCGTGGACCTCGGGTCCGCGCCCCCATGGCTCGCCGCCCGGCGTCGTCGGAATCACCCTGTTACGCATCGGCTTTGCGTTCAGGTACCGCCATGCCTTGCCTTCGCGGAAGATGGCTGCGGCCGACTCGGCGGGCACGTCGTGTGGCTTGCCGAGGCCACGGAGCACGCCCTGGTGATGCATCGCGCAATCGCCCGCGTATAGCCATGCCATCATCCGGCCGTCGATACTCGGCTTGTCGGCCGCCGCCCAACCCTGGGCGGTCAGTTCGGCACGGCTCAGTTCGTGGCTGCCGCGAACCATCGCCGCGTTGCCACGACTGATGGTCAGACCGCTCGGCTTGAGGTAGTTCGAAAGCTTGTCGGTACCGACGATGTGCGCCAACACATCTCGTGGCGTCCACCCGTCGCAGAGGGTCGTGCCGTTCTCGAACTCGTCGTCGGTCAGCGACTCGATCGTCGTCATGAAGCGTGTACGTTCGCGACGCAGATCGTCCTCGTTGGGGAACTTCATCGTTCCGGCTCCTCGCTCTCGAGACTGCTCTCGATTTACTCGGCGGTGATCTTCGGCAACCGCAGGACGTGACCCGCGTAGGCGAGGCCCGCACCGAACGCCATCACGAGCGCAACATCACCGGGCTTGGCCTGACCGGATCGCAGTACTTCCTCGATCGCGAGGGGAATCGACGCCGCCGACGTGTTTCCGGTTTCGACGATGTCCTTGGCGACGACGCAGTCTTCGCGCAACTTCAGCACGCGGGTCAACGCCTGCGTGATGCGCAGGTTCGCCTGGTGCGGAATGAACACGTCGATGTCGTCCATGGTCAGTCCGGCGCGGTCGACGGCCGAGCGGCAGGCCTGCTCGAGGAAGGTCGCGGCCCAGCGGAACACCTTCGTGCCCTGCATTCGGATGTACGGACGAACCGACGTCGTTCCCGCAGCTTCCGCGGCCGCAACCTCGTCGAAGTACGTTCCGAAATCCTTGTCCTGCCAGATGGCTTCCCACTGGCTGCCGTCCGAGCCCCAGGAGACCGGGCCGATGCCCTCGACGTCGGACGGCCCGACGACCGCGGCGCCCGCACCGTCGGCGAAGATGAACGCCGTCGTCCGGTCGGCCCGATCGAGCAGGTCGGACAATCGCTCCACGCCGACAACAAGTACGTATTTCGCTGTACCGCCGCGGATCAATCCGTTGGCGATGGTCAGGCCGTAGCAAAAGCCAGAGCAACCGGCGCCGACGTCGAAACCGGCTGTGTCGGCCATTCCGAGCAGCGTGGCGACCTGGGGACCCGCCGCGGGACCGAGGACGAGGCGCGACGACGTCGAGACGATGACAGCGCCGATCTGATCGGCGGTGATGCCACTTGCGGCGAGCGCGTCCTTGCTGGCCGCGACACTCATGCCGATGATGGACTCGTCCTCGCCTGCGAAGCGGCGTGCCTTGATGCCGGAGCGCGTCTGAATCCACTCGTCGCTCGAGTCGATCGCGTCGACAACCTCGGAGTTCGGAACCAGGCGCTCAGGGCGGTACACACCGAGTCCGAGGATCGCGGTGTGTTCGACGCTTTGCAGCGTTGCGATTGGCGCGGTCATGTCTGTTTCTCCTCGCGTGCTTCGATGCAGCCCGGTTGCAACCGGCACCCGCACACTACCCGGCCGGGGTAGGGCGCTTTGCGCCTCGTGCGTCTTTTCGGAGGTCCGGACCACCGAAAAGACGCACGAGCGGCGTGGTCGCCGCATGCCGCCTCAGTTGTCGGGGACGCGATATCGGCGTTCGGGTCGGCCGGCGCGGCCGTACTGCAGTCGAATTTCGACGGCACCGGTCGTGAGGTAGTACTCCAGATAACGTCGCGCACTCACCCTGGACAGACCGACGAGGTCGGCACACTCGGTCGACGACAGTTCGCCGCCGGTGCGCAGGGTTTCGAGCACGAGCTTGCCGGTTTCCGCGCTGAGTCCCTTGGGGAGTTGCGATTTCGAATGGTCGACCGACGACACGGTGGTGCCTGCGGGTTTGCCTGTGCTGCCGAACAGCGAGTCGATCAGCGACTGGTCTGCACCGGAGTCGGAGCCGAGTGCGCGAGCTCTGGCAGCGAAGGCACGCAGTTTGTCCTGCAACTGCACGAATTCGAACGGTTTGATCAGATAGTCGGCCGCGCCGCCGTGCAATGCCCCGCGAACGGTGTCGATCTCGCGTGCCGCCGTGATCATGATGACGCCGACGGGGTTGCCGTCGGCACGTAGGCGACGGAGGACGTCGAGGCCGGACATGTCCGGCAGATAGACATCGAGCAAGACGAGATCGGGCTGTTCCGACGCGATGGCCGCAAGTGCCTCGGCACCGTTGCGCGCGACTGCGACGACCGCGAAACCGTCGACCTTGGCGACGAAGCGTCGGTGGATCTCGGCGACCATGAAGTCGTCGTCCACGACGAGCACGTCGAATGTCTCGCGCGCGGTCATAGTTGCGCAGTGTAGGTAGGCACCGGTGCCGGTGGGGGCGAGTCGGGCAGCGTGACCGCGGCGCGAGGAAGGCGGACCGTGAACATCGCTCCGCCACCCGGGCCGTCGGAGATCGTCACCGTCCCGCCGTACTGGGCGCTGACCAGTCGCACCAGGGCAAGTCCGATACCGCGTCCGCCGGGTACGTCGGGCTTGGACGTCACACCCCGCGCGAACACGGCCGCGCGGAGATTCTCGGGAATGCCTGGCCCGGTGTCTGCGACGGTGAGTTCCAGACCGTCGGTGTCGTCGATTCCGATCGTGACCCGTGCGTCCGCACTGTTCTCGGACACGTCGACGGCGTTGTCGATCAGGTTGCCGAGCAGCGTGATCACGTCCGTCGACAAGGCAGGGTCGAGCGCCCGCAGGTGTGCGGTCGGGTCGAGTCGAAGGGCGACACCGGTTTCGGCGGCAAGCGAGGTCTTTGCGATCAGCAGTGCCGCGACGGCTGGATCGGAGATGCGTTGGGTGACTGCGTCGCTGATCGCCGCACGGCGTCGGGTCAACGTCCCGACGAATTCTGTCACCGAGTCGAACTCGCCGAGTTGAGCGAGCCCGGAAATCGTGTGCAGCTGATTGGCGAACTCGTGGGTCTGTGCGCGAAGCGTGTCGGTCACGCTCTTGTGCGATGTCAATTGGCTTTGCATGGAGGCGAGTTCGGTGCTGTCGCGCATGGTCGTCACCATGCCGATCTGCTTGCCCTGACTCGTCGCGGCCCGGCGATTCAAGGCTAGAACCTTTGTCGGCGTTGCGATCACGACATCGCGTTCGTCGTCGTCCGACAGCAGGAAGGCGCGGACCGTAGGGTCGAGTTCGGCTGCGGCCAAAGGCTTTCCGACGGCGGCGGGAGTCAAGCCGAGAAGTTCCTGCGCGCTGTCGTTGAGTACCGTGACGACGCCGTCGTTGTTCACGGCGACGACGCCCTCACGAATGCTGTGCAACAGCGCTTCTCGATGTTCGGCAAGACTTGCGATCTCGGCGATCTCGAGGCCACGTGTGCTCTTCTTGATCCGTCGTGCCAGCAACCACGAGCCGATGGAGCCCAGTGCGGCACCGAGACCGAGGTAGAGGACGAGCCGTTCGCCGGCACCGCTGAACAGCGTCCACAGCGACGGATACTTCTCGCTTACCGCAACCACTGCGATCACATCGCCGTCCGAGGTCAGGATCGGGACGTGCGCGGCCAATGAATGACGTGCGTCGATGTCGACGTCCCCGAACCACGCTCGACCGAGCAGCACGTCGCTCGAACCGAGTCCGACTGTGGTTCCGACCCGCAAAGGGTCCGACGACACTTCGACTCGACCGTCGGCGCCGATGATCTCGGCGAGGCTCGCACCCGACAAACCCACCGCCCGATCGACTTCCGGCGCGAGAGTGCTTGCGACGAACGGGTCACGGGCAGCGCCTGGCTCCGCCGGATACCGGTCCCGCACGATGGGAGTGGACGCGACGTTCTCGGCGACGGCGATCATGCGCTGGCCTCGGACGTCGCGAAACTCCTTCGTGGACTGGGTAACCGAGATCGCAGCGACGGCCACGAGCACAACGGCAACTACGACCAGCTGAAACAGCAGGAACTGGCCGGCGAGACTGCGTCCGCTACGAGAAACCGATGACCACAATGTCCAATACTTCCGTTGCGTTCGTAAGCGTGACGTAGGTCACGTATCGGCCCAGTATTGCTGAGGATCTCCACCCGAGCGAAATCGGATCAGCGAAATGGAACCTCCGAAATGAGAGACGACGATGTCGAAACGTAAAGCCCTCTCCGGGCTGATAGCGGCGCTGGTGGCGCTACTCGTAGTTGGTTGCGGGGTGACCCGCGGCGATGACGACCAAGGTTTGCATCGGCTCCGAATGATGGTGCCGAACAGTCCTGGCGGTGGTTACGACCTCACCGCCCGTACGGGCGTCAAGATCATGGAAGACCAGGACATCACCGGCCGCGTCGAGGTATTCAACGTGCTCGGCGCCGGTGGCACCGTCGCGATGGCCAGGTTGATGAACGAAGAAGGCAACGACGACCTCATGATGATGATGGGGCTCGGCGTCGTCGGCGCGGTCTACACGAACGGTTCGTCCGCGCGGGTCTCCGATGCGACCGCGCTCGCCAAGGTCGTCGAGGAGCAGGAAGGAATTCTCGTACCGGCAGATTCACCGTTCGAGACGATCGACGATTTCATCGCTGCGTGGCGTGCGAACCCAGCTGACATCACGATCGGCGGCGGATCGTCTCCAGGCGGTCCCGATCATCTCTTCCCGATGGAGACCGCACGCGCTGTCGGAGTCGATCCGAAGTCGGTCAACTTCGTCTCCTACGACGGCGGCGGCGACCTGCTGACCGCATTGCTCGGCAAGAAGATCGCCGCGGGCACATCGGGTCTCGGTGAATACGTAGACCAGATCGAGGCGGGAACCGTTCGGGTGCTCGCGGTGTCCGGTGACAAGCGTGTCGAAGGGATCGACGCGCCGACGCTCACCGAGTCCGGTATCGACCTCGTCTTCACCAACTGGCGTGGAGTGCTCGCACCGCCCGGAATCTCGGACGAGGCGCGTGACGCCATGGTCGAGGCGCTGCAGCAACTGCACGACACCCAGGAATGGCGGGACGCGCTCGTCAAGAACGGGTGGACGGACGCATTTATGACAGGAGCCGACTTCGAGCAGTTCCTGAAAGACCAGGACGAACGTGTGTCGTCGACACTGACCGAATTGGGGCTGGTATGACCGCCACGACAGATCGACCCGACGGCGGTGACCTCGGCCCGGAAGACGCAACGTCGAAACAGTCACCGCAGCCGCAGAAGAACGACTGGGCGCAGTTCATCGTGTGCGCAGTCCTCGTGGTGGTCGGAGCGTTCCTCATCTTCGACGCACTCACCCTCGCAGGTGGTTTCGCGAAAGTGGACCCAGTCGGTCCCAAGCTCTTTCCGCTCGTCGTCGGTAGCGGATTGCTGCTCTGCGCGGTGATTCTCGCGATCGCCATCACGCGTGGATCGAAAGGCGAAGCCGACGAAGGTGAGGACATCGATCCGGACTCGCCGGGGGACTGGAAGACCGTCGGAATGCTGGTCGGACTCTTCGTCGCCACCATCGCACTCGTCGACTTTCTCGGCTGGGCAATCACCGGAGGAATGCTGTTCGCCGGTGCAGCAACTGTTTTGGGAAGCCGGCACTACGTCCGCAACATCGTGATCGGTGGCGTGCTATCGGTCGTCAGCTTCTACGCGTTCTACTCTGGGCTCGGAATCCCGCTGCCCGCAGGCATTTTGGACGGGATCCTCTGACATGAACAACTTCGACTGGCTCCTGCAGGGCTTCGAACAGGCGGCAACGCCGATGAACCTGCTCTATGCGGTGATCGGCGTGCTGCTCGGCACGGCGGTCGGCGTGCTGCCGGGCATCGGTCCGGCAATGACGGTGGCACTCCTGTTACCGATCACCTACAACGTAAGTCCGAGTGCAGCTTTCATCATGTTCGCCGGCATCTACTACGGCGGCATGTACGGCGGCTCCACGACCTCGATATTGCTGAACACACCAGGCGAATCGTCCTCGGTGATCACGGCGATCGAGGGCAACAAGATGGCGAAAGCAGGTAGGGCCGCCCAAGCCCTTGCGACGGCGGCGATCGGGTCGTTCGTGGCGGGAACGATCGGTACTGTGCTGCTGGTTCTCTTCGCTCCGGTCGTTTCCAAGTTCGCCGTAACCCTTGGCGCGCCTTCCTATCTCGCGATCATGCTGCTCGCACTGGTAGCCGTCACCGCCGTTCTCGGTTCGTCGAAGCTGCGCGGTGCGATCTCGCTGTTCCTCGGTCTCGCGATCGGCTTGGTCGGCATCGATTTCCTCACCGGCCAGCCTCGCGCGACGTTCGGCATACCGCAGCTCTCCGACGGCATCGACATCGTCGTCGTCGCTGTCGCCGTCTTCGCGCTCGGTGAAGCACTGTGGGTCGCAGCGCATTTGCGTCGTCGTCCCGCGGACGTGATTCCGGTCGGTCGGCCGTGGATGGGCAAAGCGGACTGGAAGCGTTCGTGGAAGCCGTGGCTGCGGGGGACAGCGTACGGATTCCCGTTCGGCGCACTGCCTGCCGGTGGTGCCGAACTGCCGACCTTCCTGTCCTACATAACCGAGAAGAGGTTGTCCAAGCACAAGGACGAATTCGGAAAGGGCGCCATCGAAGGTGTTGCCGGTCCCGAAGCCGCGAACAACGCTTCGGCCGCAGGCACTCTGGTGCCGATGCTCTCGCTCGGTCTGCCGACCAACGCAACGGCGGCGGTCATGCTCACGGCGTTCGTCTCCTACGGCATCCAGCCCGGACCGACGCTGTTCGAAAAGGAGCCGCTGCTGATCTGGACGTTGATCGCGAGCCTGTTCATCGGTAACTTCCTGCTGCTCGTCCTCAACCTCCCGTTGGCGCCGCTGTGGGCGAAGTTGCTGCGCACGCCGCGGCCGTACCTCTACGCGGGCATCCTGTTCTTCGCCACGCTCGGTGCCTTCGCTGTGAACCTGCAGTGGCTCGACCTGGCGTTGCTGCTGCTCTTCGGACTGATGGGTCTGATGATGCGACGCTTCGGACTGCCCGTCCTGCCGCTGATCATCGGAGTCATTCTCGGACCGCGCATCGAACGTCAGCTACGCCAGAGTCTGCAGTTGGGCGGCGGCGAGTGGAGTGGCTTGTTCAACGAGCCGGTCGCCATCGGCGTCTACGTCCTGATCGCGATCATGTTGCTTGCACCGCTGATCATGCGTGCACTGCACAAAACCGAACCCGAGCTCGTCCATGTTCCCGACACCGACACCCGAAAGAAGGAAAACGCATGATCGTCATCGGATACTCGGCCGACGAATTCGGCGACGCAGCCCTGGAGCACGGAATAGCAGAGGCAAAGGTGCGCGGCGCGAACGTTCTCGTCGTCAACTCGACGAAAGGTGACGCACTCGCCGACCCGGCGTTCGCGCCGAGCGGTCAGGTGCGAGACCTCGAGGAATTGCTCGCGTCGAGCGGCGTGCCCTACGAGCTGACGCAGCTCGTCGGCGTTGACGTCGTCGACTCTCTGTTGGACGCGATGGAAAAACCGGAGGCAGAGTTGCTGGTGATAGGGATCCGGCATCGCACTCCGGTCGGGAAACTGCTGCTGGGAAGCCATTCGCAGCAGTTGATTCTGCGGTGCCCGAAGCCGGTGTTGGCTGTCAAACCGTAGAGGCGGCTACGCCGCTCGTGAGTCTTTTCGGTGGTCCCGCCCTCCGAAAAGACTCACGAGCAGCCTGCTGCCTTTGGTTCGTGCGAGGCCGTCTGGCACAATGGACAGCTGTTCGCCCGTCTCCGGTCACGTACCGCGCGGCGGTCACAACAAATCCCCAACGCAAGACCGGGCTCGCAAGCCGTGCGGGCCGCTGAATTGCGCCGTGACCACATCGAAAGGCTTTACCTATGGCTGTCAAAATCAAGCTCACGCGGCTCGGCAAGATCCGCAATCCCCAGTACCGCATCGTTGTCGCGGACTCTCGCACCCGTCGTGACGGGCGTTCGATCGAGACCATCGGCAAGTACCACCCGAAGGAAGAGCCGTCGCTCATCGAGATCGATTCCGAGCGCGCGCAGTACTGGCTCGGTGTCGGCGCACAGCCGACCGAGCCCGTCGCGGCCCTGCTCAAGATCACCGGTGACTGGCAGAAGTTCAAGGGCCTCCCGGGCACCGAAGGCACCCTGAGGGTCAAGGAGCCGAAGACGAGCAAGCTGGACCTGTTCAACGCCGCGCTCGCCGCTGCCGACGGTGAGCCGTCCGCCGCTGCGACAACGCCGAAGAAGAAGGCTGCCAAGAAGGACGCAGCCGTCGACGAGGCCCCCGCCGCTGACGCCGCCGAGGCTGCTGACAAGTGAGTGCCGTTGTTGCCGATGCCGTCGAACACCTCGTTCGCGGCATCGTCTCCAATCCCGACGATGTGCGCGTCGAACTGATCACGGGTCGACGCGGTCGCACCGTCGAGGTACACGTACATCCTGACGATCTCGGCAAGGTGATCGGTCGTGGCGGTCGTACCGCGACCGCGCTTCGCACGCTGGTGTCGGGTATCGGCGGACGCGGAATCCGCGTCGACGTCGTCGACACCGATCAGTAGACGCGGCACAAGCTATGGAGCTTGTCGTCGGTCGAGTGGCGAAATCGCACGGTGTCAAAGGTGAGGTCGTCGTCGACGTCCGCACCGACGACCCCGACCTCCGCTTTGCCGTAGGTGCCGTGCTGCACGGCCGCAAACCGCGCGACAAGGACGTCACGGACTACACGGTGGAAGCCGCCCGGGATCATTCCGGGCGGCTTCTGCTGCGTCTGGTCGGCGTCTCCGACCGCGAAGGTGCCGACGCTTTGCGTGGCACTTTGTTCCTCATCGACTCCGCCGATATCGAGCCGTCCGAGGACCCCGACGAGTTCTACGATCACGAACTCGAAGGCCTCGCTGTGCGGACCGTCGACGGAACCGCGGTCGGTACGGTCCGCGAGGTGTTGCATTCCGTTGGCGGCGAGCTGCTTTCGGTTCGTGCGGCCGACGATCGCGAGATACTCGTGCCGTTCGTCGCGGCCATTGTGACGTCGGTGTCGATCGCCGACGGCGTTGTCGAGATCGATCCTCCCGACGGACTGCTCGACTTGGAATCGTTGTGACGGTCGCCGCGGAGCAGCTGCGCAGCCGATGAAACTCGACGTCGTCACCATTTTTCCCGAGTATCTGGAACCGCTGCGAACTGCGTTGCTCGGCAAGGCAATCGACAAGGGTTTGGTCGAGCTCGGCGTGCACGATCTGCGTGCCTGGACGAGCGACGTCCACAAATCGGTCGACGATTCGCCGTACGGCGGTGGCCCCGGGATGGTGATGAAGCCGAGCGTGTGGGGCGCCGCGCTCGACGACGTCTGTCCCGACGATGCTGTGCTGGTTGTGCCGACACCCGCGGGCGTTCCGTTCACCCAGGCGACAGCGCAGCGCTGGGCTCGTGAGGCGCACCTCGTATTCGCTTGCGGCCGTTACGAAGGTATCGATCAGCGGGTGTTCGACGACGCAGCGAAACGCGTACGGGTCGAGGAGGTCAGCATCGGCGACTACGTGCTGATCGGGGGAGAGGCCGCGGTTCTCGTCATGGCAGAAGCCGTCGTCCGGCTCCTGCCCGGAGTGCTCGGCAATCAGCAGTCGCATCAAGAGGATTCGTTCTCCGACGGCCTACTCGAGGGACCGAGCTACACACGACCTGTCAGCTGGCGTGGGCTCGATGTGCCGCAGGTACTGCTGTCGGGCGACCATGCAAAGGTCGCGCAGTGGCGGCGCGAGGAATCGCTACGTCGCACCGCCGAACGTCGGCCCGACCTACTCCCGCGGCAGGAGTGAACACGGGCGACGCGACAACGTCGCGCCGCCCGGTAGGGCCGGAAAGTTCGAGTCAGAACGCTTCTTCCGCAAGATCCATGATCTCGTTGTCGATGTTGGCGATGATTCCCCGTGTCGCCGTCAGCTCGGGCAACATGTTGCGTGCGAAGAAGGCCGCCGCCGCAAGTTTGCCCTCGTAGAACGCCGTGTCCGCAGCCGATGTCTCGCCGTCGAGCGCATGCAGAGCAACTTCGGCTTGGCGCAGTAGCAGCCAGCCGATGATCAGGTCACCGGTTGCCATCAGGAACCGGACGGAACCGAGGCCGACGTTGTACAGCTCCGTCGGTCGCTGCTGGGCGGCCATGAGGTACCCGGTCAACGACGCTGCCATTGCCTGCACGTCTTCGAGCGCCGTCTTCAGCAGTGCGCGTTCGGTTTTGAGGCGTCCGTTGCCCGCATCGCTCTCGATGAACGCGGCGATCTGTCCGGCGACATGCGCGAGAGCGACGCCACGATCGCGTGCGATCTTGCGGAAGAAGAAGTCCTGCGCCTGAATTGCGGTGGTGCCTTCGTAGAGGCTGTCGATCTTTGCGTCGCGGATGTACTGCTCGATCGGGTAGTCCTGCAGGAAGCCCGATCCGCCGAAGGTCTGCAGCGACTCGGTCAGCTTCTCGTAGGCGCGCTCGGAGCCGACACCCTTGACGATCGGGAGTAGCAGATCGTTGACGCGGAACGCGACGTCGGCGTCGGCACCCGAAACCGCCTTCGCGACAACCTCGTTCTGATGCGCAGCCGTGTAGAGGTACAGCGCGCGTAGGCCTTCGGCGTAGGTCTTCTGAGTCATCAACGCGCGCCGCACATCCGGGTGATGCAGGATCGTCACGCGTGGCGCGTTCTTGTCCGTCATCTGCGTCAGGTCGGCGCCCTGGACTCGGGTTTTCGCATACTCGAGCGCGTTGAGATACCCGGTCGACAGTGTTGCGATCGCCTTGGTGCCGACCATCATTCGGGCGAGTTCGATCACCTTGAACATCTGCGCGATGCCGTTGTGGACGTCGCCGACCAACCAGCCCTTGGCCGGAATGCCGTGACCGCCGAAGGTGAGCTCGCACGTGGCGGAGGCCTTCAGGCCCATCTTGTGTTCGACGTTGGTGACGAAAGCGCCGTTGCGCTCGCCGGTTTCACCGGTCTGGTGGTCGAACAGGAACTTGGGAACGAGGAAGAGGCTCAAGCCTTTCGTGCCGGGGCCGGCACCTTCGGGCCGTGCGAGCACCTGGTGGAAAATGTTGGAGAAGAGGTCGTCGGAGTCGGCCGAGGTGATGAACCGCTTGACGCCTTCGATGTGCCACGAGCCGTCGTCCTGCTTGATCGCCTTGGTGCGGCCGGCGCCGACGTCGGAACCAGCGTCGGGTTCGGTGAGCACCATCGTCGCGCCCCAATTGCGTTCGATCGCAATCGAAGCCCAGTGCTTCTGCAAGTCGTTGCCGATGCCCCAGAGGATGTTGGCGAAGCCAGGACCGGTCAGGTACATGTACGCGGCCGGCTGTGCGCCGAGCACGAATTCGTTGATAGCCCAGGTAACTACGGCGGGGGCCGGGACGCCGCCGACGTTCTCGTCGAGTCCGACGCGGAACCACTCGGCGTTCTGCCACGCGCGGAACGAATCCTTGAACGGCTTCGGGATGGCGACGCTGTGCGTCTCGGGGTCGAACGTCGGTGGGGTGCGGTCGGTCTCGGCGAACGACGCCGCGACGGGACCTTCTGCAAGGCGGGCGGCCTCGCTGAGCATCGAGCGAACGGTGTCGCCGTCCAGATCTCCGAATGCGCCGGACTCGAGAATCGCGTCGAGACCGAGCACCTCGAACAGGTTGAACTCGAGATCACGAACGTTGCTCTTGTAATGACCCACTATGTGCAACCCTCCACGTCGTTCTTCCACCTTCGGCGCGAGGCATGTCTGCTCGAACCCGCGGATCAGAATTGCCTATCGCGGCCTCGCTACGCAACCGTAAGTTAACGATGACTAGGTTGGGCGTGTGTCGCAACCCCCGGCAACTACGGACTGAGAGCCGATTGGCCTGCGATGTTAGGCCCGGTTAGGTGCTCGGGGGCAGCGGTAGCAAACATGACGCGTTCGCCGATCGCACAGATCGCGTCGACGAGATCGGGCCTGGTACGGATCCGATCGTTGCGGACAGCGTCGTTGACGATCGTCGTCATCGCTTGGATCTGCACGCGGGCAGCGTCGAGTTCGAGCTCGGGCCGGGCAACCTGAAGTAGGCGCGCCCAGCGGACGACGCCGTCGCGGTGGGCCTTGCGGAAGCGGGCGCCGTGGGTGTCGGGAAGGTGAATCACCTCGGTGACCGCGGTGCCGATCATGTCGGGCTGCTCGAGAGCAAACTGCGTGTAGGACTTCAGAATCAGGCTCAGTGACTGCTCCGTCGTCGTGCCGACCATCAGCGCGCGCGAGGTGTAGAGCACGATCCACTGCTCGCTGCGTTCGACGATCTCGGTGAGCAGATCGGCCTTGCTTTCGAAGTGGTGGTAGATGCTCGGACCCGCGATTCCTGCCGCCGCGCCGATGTCCTCGATGCCGACCGCTGCGTAGCCCCTCGTGTTGAAAAGCCGCGCCGCGGCGACGAGGAGACGCTCCGGCCTGATCGCACGTTCCAGCGCGTCGTCGGTGGTGTCGGTGTCGTCGGTGTTCGACGACGTCCGTGGATACGGTCGACGGGTGTCGCCGCCGAACACGGTGTCGGACTCGACCACCGCATCGATCATGGCACCGAGTTGGGTGGCGAACTGGTCGGTCGGCAACTGGACGTTGTGGTGCGACGGGCTCACCGCGATCGACAGCACACACCACGCGAGCAGCTCGATATCTTCTGCGACCAGGTCGGGTCGGCGCATCGCAACCGCATGGCGCAGTTGCACATTGAGCCGCAGCACCCGCATCAGGACCCCGCGTCGGACATCCGGCGACAGATTCCGAACCTCCCGCTGCCACAGCCGCGGAAGGCCACGAAACTCGAGCGACATGGTGACAAGTTCGTCCAGGATCGCGACGCCGCTCTCGTCGGTCCGGCGGGCCTCCTGCAGTCGCGCGAGAGTTGCGTCGAGACCGCCGACCAACGTCTGCGCCAGGAGGTCTTCCTTGTTCTTGAAATGCCGGTACAGCGCTGTCGAGGTGATGTCGAGCGAGCGAGCGATATCGGCCATCGACGTGCGGTGGTAGCCGTTCTTCGCGAACGCGGTTTCGGCGGCACGCAGAATCGACAGCTTGCGATCTCGCGGGCGTGTGCGCCGCGTCGCTGCCGTCGACGATTGCGGACCTGTGCTCATCGCGACCAGTGTGGCGCATCGCGGTACCACTTCGCGCCCCCGGTCACTGGAAATGTGGGCGTGATCTCGCGGACGGGGTGTCGAGGCGGAAGGGTTGCGGTCGGTGTCGGATCGCGCCGGTAGTGTCGGGCGCCGTGACGATATTGCTGACTGTGAACCAACGCATCGCCGACGAACTGGGTGTGCGAGTAGAGCAAGTGCAGGCGGCGGTCGACCTGTTGGACGCCGGATCGACGGTGCCCTTCATCGCTCGCTACCGCAAAGAGGTCACCGGCGGCCTGGACGACGCGCAGTTGCGGTTGCTGGAGGAGCGGCTCAACTACCTGCGCGAACTGGACGAACGCAGGACCGTGATTCTCGAATCGATCCGTTCTCAGGACAAGCTCGATGCGGCGCTCGAACAACGGATCATGGCTGCCGAAACCAAGGCGCGCCTCGAGGACATCTACCTGCCTTTCAAGCCGAAGCGCCGCACGAAGGCGCAGATCGCTCGCGAGGCCGGCCACGAACCTGTCGCCGACGCGTTGATCAACGACCCGACCAACGATCCCGCCGACTACACCGCGGAGCAACTCGACGGCGCACGGTCCATCTTGGTCGAGCGCTTCGGCGAGGACGCAGATCTGGTCGGCGACCTGCGTGAGCTGATGTGGAAGCGCGGTCAGGTGAAGTCGTCCGTACGAAAAGGCAAAGAAGAAGAGGGCGCGAAGTTCAAGGACTACTTCGAGTTCTCCGAGCCTTTCGAGAAGCTGCCGTCGCATCGCATCCTGGCGTTGCTGCGGGGTGAGAAGGAAGACGTTCTGTCGCTCGGGCTCGAACCCGAAACCCAGGAGATCGCGCCGGGCGAGCGCACGGTCTACGAAGGCCGCATCGCGACCAAGTTCGGAATCGCCGATCGAGGTCGTCCCGCCGACCCCTGGTTGCTCGACACGGTTCGGTGGGCCTGGCGCACCAAGCTCCTCGTCACCCTCGGCATCGACACACGTATGCGGCTTCGTCAGTCCGCAGAGCGTGATGCCGCTGACGTGTTCGCCGCCAACCTGCGTGATCTGCTCCTCGCCGCACCCGCAGGCACCCGCGCGACGATGGGTCTCGACCCCGGTTTCCGCACGGGCGTCAAGGTCGCGGTCGTCGACGGTACGGGCAAGGTCGTTGCCACCGAAGTGATCTATCCGCATAAGCCGCAGGGCAAATCGGAAGCGGCGATCGCGGTGCTCGGCGCACTGGTCGCTCGGTTCGGCGTCGAGCTCATCGCCATCGGCAACGGAACCGCGTCGCGGGAGACGGACGCACTGGCGGCCGAGCTCATCTCGCGAATTCCCGACCGCAAGCCGACCAAGGTCGTCGTGTCCGAAGCTGGCGCCTCGGTGTACTCGGCATCGGCGTACGCATCCGCGGAACTGCCCGACATGGACGTCTCGCTTCGCGGTGCGGTGTCCATCGCGCGCCGCCTGCAGGATCCACTCGCCGAGCTTGTGAAGATCGACCCCAAGTCGATCGGCGTCGGGCAGTACCAACATGACATCTCGGAAGCGATTCTCGCCCGCTCCCTCGGTGCAGTCGTCGAAGACGCCGTGAACGCGGTCGGTGTCGACGTCAACACCGCATCGGTTCCGTTGCTGTCCCGGGTATCGGGAATCACCGGGACTCTCGCGGAAAGCATTGTCGCCCATCGTGACAAGACCGGCCGCTTCAATACCCGCGCCGGTCTCAAGGAGGTGCCACGGCTCGGGCCGAAGGCATTCGAGCAGTGCGCGGGGTTCCTGCGCATCGGTGGTGGCGACGACCCGCTCGATTCGTCGGCCGTGCACCCGGAGGCATATCCGATCGTGCGGCGCATCATCGACCGGACCGGCCAGGGAGTGCACGAGTTGATCGGCAATACAACGGTGTTGCGCTCGTTGCGCCCGGCCGAATTCGTCGACGACCGATTCGGTCTGCCGACGGTCACCGACATCATCGGCGAACTCGAGAAGCCGGGCCGCGACCCGCGACCTGAGTTCAAGACCGCGACGTTCGCCGCCGGCATCGAGAAGGTCGGTGACTTGAAGCCTGGGATGACGCTCGAAGGCGTCGTCACCAATGTTGCGGCCTTCGGGGCGTTCGTCGACGTCGGCGTGCACCAGGACGGACTCGTCCACGTATCCGCCATGTCGCACAACTTCGTCAAAGACCCGCACGACGTCGTGAAATCCGGAGACGTCGTTCGGGTGAAGGTGCTCGAAGTGGACGTCGCTCGGCAGCGCATCGCGTTGACCCTGCGCCTCGACGACGAGATCGGTGCCGCAGGTGCTCAGCCCGCCACGCCGGACCGTGGTCGTCCCACTCGCTCCGGCGCGCAGCAGAAGCGACCGTCGCAACCCCAGCGTGGTGGCGGTGCCCCGCGTGATCGCGACCGGAACGCGAAGTCGTCGCCGCCTGCAAGCGGTTCCATGGCGGACGCGCTGCGAAAAGCTGGATTCGGTCAGTAGTCGAGCGACGATTCAGGACACAATGGGCACATGAGTAGATGGCTGGACGAGGAGATCGTCGCTCACGGTCGGCTGCCGCTGCTTGCGTTCCTGATCGGATTCATCGTCGGGTTCCTGCTCATCCGACTGAGCGTGCGGATGATCAGGGCGAACGTGAAGTGGTGGCCGGGCAATGTGACGCCGAACGGCCACCACGTCCATCACGTCGTGTTCGGCGTCGTGACCATGATCGTGTCGGGCATCGCGATCATCACGATCTACGACGACGGCACCCAGACCAGCGGCGCCTGGCTTGCCGCGCTGTTCGGTGCGGGTGCCGCTTTGGTGCTCGACGAGTTCGCCCTGATCTTCTATCTGAAAGATGTGTATTGGGAGGAAGAAGGGCGAAGTTCGGTCGATGCTGTCTTCGTCGCGATCGCGGTGACGGGGCTGCTCCTGCTGGGTCTGCGTCCGCTCGAACTGATCAACGTCACAAGCTTCCGCCACGATCCGAACACGTGGGTGCGCATCGGAATCGTGGTTTCGTCGGTCGCGAACCTGGCTCTAGCGGCGATCGTGCTGCTCAAAGGCAAGATCTGGACGGGGCTGGTCGGACTGTTCGTCGTTCCGCTGCTGGTGATCGGTGCGATTCGATTGAGCAGGCCAGGAGCCCCGTGGGCACGCTGGCGCTACACCTCCCGGCCGAAGCGGATGGAACGTGCGGTGAATCGTGAGCGGAAGTTACGCCGCCCTGTGATCAGGGCCAAGATCTACATTCAGGACTTGATCGCTGGTAAACCGAGCATCGAGCACGCCCTGTCCGGTGCAGAGGAAGAGCTGGCCCGGACGGTGCATGCGGCGCCACCACCGCCACCACACACAGCGACCGACGGGAAGGTTCGCCAACCCGTCGCCTCGTAGCGGGGCGAAGCAGCCGATTTCACTGGTCGGGGGCCTATCTGGCACAATCGAACGGTTGCCTGTGCCAGTGCACCCATGGTGTACCGACTTACAGCGCAGGACAACTCTGACCTGACCTGGGTACGAACCAGTCGAGCACGATGCCGCTCGGTTCCTCTGCTCTCGCAACCGCAAGGATGAAACAACATGAATACCCTGGATTTCCTGGACAAGAAGTCACTCCGTGACGACGTTCCCGAGTTCCGCCCCGGCGACACGCTCAATGTCCACGTGAAGGTTATCGAAGGCTCGAAGGAGCGCATCCAGATTTTCAAGGGTGTCGTCATCCGTCGTCAGGGCGGTGGCGTCCGCGAGACTTTCACCGTTCGTAAGGTCTCCTTCGGTGTCGGTGTCGAGCGCACGTTCCCCGTGCACAGCCCGACCATCGACCACATCGAGGTCGTGACCCGTGGCGACGTTCGCCGCGCGAAGCTGTACTACCTCCGCGATCTGCGTGGCAAGGCCGCGAAGATCAAGGAAAAGCGCTGAGCGACAACGACGCTCTAGCTCCTGCACTTCGGCGCAGCGGACTTCGGTAGCTGCTCCCAGACGGCCCGGCTCGCAAGAGCCGGGCTAACCTGTCTCCGTGGCAGATGACGAGGCACGCGAGGACGATCCGAACGCGGCCGACAACAACAGAGGGAACGAGTCCGATTCCGGCAAGCGGAAGTTCGGACGGCGTGGTCGGGGAGAACGCAACGACAATGCCGGCAAGCCGCGCTCGTTCTGGCGTGAACTACCTGTCCTGCTGCTGGTTGCGCTGCTGCTGAGCTTCCTGCTGCAGACTTTCATCGCGCGGGTGTACCTGATTCCGTCGGAATCGATGGAACCGACGTTGCACGGCTGTGCGGGGTGCAGCAACGACCGCATCGTCGTCGAGAAGATCGGCTACCGCTTCGGCGATCCGACCCCAGGTGACGTGATCGTGTTCCTCGGCCCGGATTCGTGGAGCGAGAACTACAAATCGATCAGGTCCGACAACGTCGTCGTACGAGGACTCCAGAACATCGGGTCCGTCTTCGGAGTCGTCCCGCCCGATGAAAACGACCTCGTCAAACGTGTGATCGCCACCGGCGGCCAGACCGTCGAATGTTGTGACGACCAGGGCAGAATCCTGGTGGACGGCAAGCCGCTGGACGAGCCCTACGTAGTCAACGACTTCCCGTTCGTTCCCGGTTCGCTCACCTGCCAGACCGACGTCAAGTCGGGCCGTTGCTTCCCTGCCGTGAAGGTTCCGGAGGGCAACCTGTGGATGATGGGCGACAACCGAAACAACTCGGCGGACTCGCGATTCCATAGGGGCGACGAATACCAGGGCACTGTGCCGGTCGAGAACGTACGTGGCAAGGCGATCTTCATCGTGCTGCCACCGGGCCGGATGGGAAAGATCAGCTCACCGGACATTCAGAGCAACTGAGCGCACCTGCATATGGGTTCCTGGCCACCACGCACGGTCATCCGCAAATCTTCGGGTCTGCGGACGTTGGAGTCTGCGCTGATCCGCAGTGGCCTCGGTCCCGTTGCCGGTGTCGACGAAGCCGGCCGGGGGTGCTGTGCGGGTCCGCTCGTCGTTGCGGCGTGCGTTCTCGCTCCCAAACCGCAGGCGTCGCTCGCTGGGTTGGACGATTCCAAGAGGCTCACCGAGCGGGCACGCGAGCAACTCTTTCCGGTGATCAAGCGATTGGCGCTCGCGTGGAACGTCGTGTCGATCCCGGCGTGGGAGATCGACGCCATCGGCATCCACGTGGCCAACATCGAAGGCATGCGACGCGCGGTCGCGGGGCTGCGTGTGCAACCGGGTTACGTTCTCACCGATGGTTTCAAGGTGCCGGGCATACCTGTTCCGTCGCTGCCGGTGATCGGCGGCGACGCCAACGCGGCCTGCATCGCGGCGGCAAGCATCCTTGCCAAGGTCACTCGTGACCGCTTTATGGTGCAACTGGATGCGAAGCTGCCCGGCTACGAGTTCGCGGCACACAAGGGCTACAACACGCCTGTGCACATGGCTGCGCTGTCCAGGCTCGGTGCCAGCGACGAACATCGGCGTTCGTGGCGAAACGTCTCGCTCGGCCGAGAAGTCGATACCGAGGGTGACGCGATGGATCTGGGCCACGTAGGCGTCGAGACAACGAGTGCGACATGATGACTGTTCACGACAGACCAGGAGGATCTTCACACCGATGAGCGCCGAGGATCTCGAGAAGTACGAAACCGAGATGGAACTTTCCCTGTACCGCGAGTACAAGGACATCGTCGGTCAGTTCTCGTACGTCGTGGAGACCGAGCGACGCTTCTACCTGGCCAATACGGTGGAACTGCTGCCGCAGAACGCCGATGGCGAGGTCTACTTCGAGGTCCGGATGTCCGATGCCTGGGTATGGGACATGTACCGACCCGCTCGCTTCGTCAAACACGTCCGCGTGATCACGTTCAAGGACGTGAACATAGAAGAGCTTGACAAGCCTGACCTGCGCCTTCCCGAGTAGACACGCCGGCAGCGCGGCGTGTTGTCCACAGCGCGCGCTCTATCCACAGGGCAATTTGTTTTCCCAGTTCACGGGATCGAGCGCGGTGCAGACTCGGTCATCGTTGCGGTATGGGAAACAATGTCGCGCTCGGCGCACAGGGTGAGGATCTAGCAGCGGAGTTCTTGACCGCCGCGGGCATGACGATCGTCGATCGCAACTGGCGGACCCGCTACGGCGAGATCGACCTGATCGTCCGAAGCGACGACGTGTTGGTCTTCGTCGAGGTCAAAACCCGCACCGGCCGCCGAATGGGAGTGCCTGCCGAAGCGGTCACCTTGACCAAGCAGCGACGCATCCGACGACTGGCCGCCGTATGGCTGGCAGAACAGTCCGGGCCGTGGACGCCGGTTCGTTTCGACGTCGTGAGTGTGCTGATCGAGTCGGGCGCCGAGCCGGTGATCGAGCATCTCGAAGCGGTGTTCTGATGGCGCTCGGACGTGCACATTCGGTCGCGGTGTCCGGCGTTCACGGTCAGATTGTGGAGATAGAGGCCGACATCGGCCGTGGTTTGCCCGGAGTGCACATCGTCGGTCTGCCCGACACGGCGCTGCAGGAATCTCGTGACCGGGTGCGAGCGGCGGTCACGAATTCCGGGGAGAACTGGCCGGATTCGAAGGTGATCCTCGCGTTGTCGCCCGCGACTTTGCCGAAGGTCGGGAGTGTGTACGACCTGGCATTGGCGATGAGCGTGCTCGACGCAGCCGAAGATGTGCCGCGGGCCAAGCTCGAAAAGACCGTGCTGCTCGGTGAATTGGCGTTGGACGGTCGGCTGCGGTCGGTGCGGGGTGTGCTGCCGGCCGTGCTTGCCGCGAAGAACGCGGGATGGCAGCGGGTCGTCGTGCCGGATTCGACGCTGGCGGAGGCGGGTCTCGTCGACGGCATCGACATCTTCGGTGCGGGTTCGTTGCGTGACGTGCTCGCGTGGTTGCGGGGTGAGGTCGTGCTGTTGGGACCGGGCAGGCGTGCCAGAAACGTCGTGGTAGCAGGTGGTGATCTGAGCGACGTGGTCGGTCAGGACGAGGCGCGCTGGGGACTGGAGGTCGCTGCTGCCGGCGCCCACCACCTGATGCTCACGGGTCCGCCGGGCATCGGGAAAACAATGCTTGCACAGCGCCTTCCGGGTCTGTTGCCACCTCTCACCGAGCAGGAGTCGATCGAAGTGACGGCGATCCACTCCCTCGCCGGACTGCTGAGCGACGACAACCCGCTGATCATGACGCCGCCGTTTGTTGCGCCGCACCACACGTCGACGGTCAGCGCGATGGTCGGTGGTGGGTCGGGGATGGCGCGACCGGGGTCGGTCAGTCGTGCGCACCGCGGTGTGCTGTTTCTCGACGAGTATGCCGAGATCGGTACGAAGGTGCTGGAATCGCTGCGCACACCGCTCGAGGACGGGGAGGTGCGCATCGCGCGGCGCGATGGTGTGGCGATCTATCCCGCACGGTTTCAACTCATTCTCGCGGCGAATCCGTGCCCGTGTGCCCCGCCACGGGAGGCCGACTGTGTGTGCGCACCTGCGGTGCGGCGGCGGTACCTCGGCAAGTTGTCGGGTCCGCTGGTGGATCGTGTCGATGTACGAATCAAGATGCGGCCCATCGGAAGTGGCGGCTTTCACGCAGAGGAACCGGAGTGCAGTGCCGACGTGCGGGCTCGGGTCGCGGCGGCGCGGTCGGCCGCTGCGCAGCGGTGGCGCGAGTTCGGGTTTCGTACCAACGGTGACGTGACAGGGCCGTTGTTGCGCAGGGAGTTTCGCCTGCCCTACAAGACCGTGGCGCCGCTCGACGACGCAATCCGGCGCGGGCAGCTCACCGCTCGTGGCGCGGACAGGGCGCTGCGTGTTGCATGGACCGTGGCCGATCTGCGGGGTGCGGAAGCACCCGATGCCGGTGATGTCGGTCGTGCGCTCGGCTTCCGAGACGAGATCCGGCGTTGAGCGCCAACGATTCTCGCCGATTGGCGTGGGCATATCTGTCGTCCGTGGTGAGCGGTGCCTGTGCACCCTTGAACGATCTGATCGCGTCGGTCGGCGTCGAGGAAGCAGCGCGGGCTGTGCGGGAGTGGGATCTGCCGCCTGCACTGGTGAGGCGAACCGAGGCGCGTCGTCATATCGATACCGCCGCGCGGGATCTCGAGGCGGTCGCTCGGATCGGTGGGCGACTGGTGACGCCGGACGACGACGAGTGGCCGGCGTGGCGAATGGTCGGGTTCGGCGGCATCGACACCCGCCGCCAGCCGGAAGGCGCTGCACCGCTTGCCTTGTGGGTACGTGGATCGATGTCGATCGTCGAAGCGACCGAACGGGCGATTGCGGTCGTCGGGACGAGGGCGCCGAGTGACTACGGCAACTACGTCGCAACAGAACTCGTCAGCGAGCTTGCGGCACAGGGGTGGACGATCGTGTCCGGCGCCGCCTTCGGCATCGACGCCGCGTCCCATCGCGCGGCGTTGGCGGTCGAGGGCTCGACGATCGCGGTGCTGGCATGTGGGATCGAACAGCACTATCCGAAAGCACACGAGCGGTTGCTCGAGGAGATCGCAGCACGAGGTCTGGTGGTTTCGGAGTATCCGCCGGGGACGACGCCCGCGAAACATCGGTTTCTGGCGCGCAATCGGTTGATCGCGGCACTGTCGGATGCCGTCGTGGTCGTCGAGGCCGGCTGGCGAAGTGGTGCCCGAAATACCGCCAAATGGGCTCGGGGACTTGGTCGTCCGGCGTTGGCGGTGCCAGGGTCGGTGCTGACCGCGACCTCGACCGGCTGTCATCAGATGGTGCGTGACGGTGAGGCAACGCTGGTCACCTCGGCGCGGGAGATCATCGACGAGGCCGGACCGCTGCGGCTGCCGGTGCGGGGGAGTGACGACGCTGCCGCGCGTGACACGGACGGGTTGGCCGGCGATCAGTTGCTGGTCTACGAGGCGTTGCCCGCGGTCGGTTCGCGCGAGCCTCGCGAACTGTCGGAGGTTTCGGGTGTCGGGATCGATGGGGTGCGAGGTGTGCTGCCGCTGCTGGAGTTGGCGGGGTTCGTCGGTTCCGACGACACGGGCTGGTATCGGAGGAGGCGAGCGTGAACCGCCTCCGAAGTCGCGTCGCTGCGCCGATACTTGACGTCGACCACGCCTCGTTTCATGCTCACCCCTGGAGGGCATCGATGTCGCAAACTGTTGTCGAAGATACGTCCGTGGCGGACTACCGACGTCTGCGCGCCGCCCATCTGAACGAGGTGACGGCAGCGCTCGACGATCACGTCGGGCGCCTGGACTGGTCGCGCGAGCAGATCGACCGACACCGAACCGCGCGACTGCGAGCGTTGCTCGGTTACGCGCGCGAGCGGTCGCCGTTCCACGCCGATCGACTGCGCGGCCTCGATCCAGCCACGGCGACAGTCGCCGACCTCGCAGCGCTCCCCGTGATGACGAAGCAGGACGCGCAGGAGAACTGGGACGCCATCGTCACCACTTGCGATCTCGATCGTGTTCGAGCAGAACGGATTCTGGCCGAGCAGACGTGGTTCTCCTACACCCCAGGCGGAGAGCAGATCTTCAGCTCCGGCGGGTCGAGCGGTGTGCGAGGTGTCTACGTCTGGGACTGGCAGTTCTTCGTCTCGGCCGCGTGCCTCGCGTGGCGAACGCAAGCGCGTGAAGAACAGCGTCAGCCCTCGACGGGAGAATCTCGCCTGGCGGTTCTTTCGGCCGGGGAACCACCCCACGCGAGCACGCCGTTGTTCGACGTACCGACCGCGCCGGGCATGGAGACCGTCGTGATACCGGTCGGGGCGCCGTTCGACGACGTGCTTGCCGCTGTTGCCGCGGCAAAGCCGACACATCTCGTCGGCTACGCATCGGTGATCGGCAGGCTTGCGCGTGCGGCATCGAGGGGCGAGCTTTCGATCTCGCCGGTACGGGTGAGCACCAACTCGGAGCCACTTCTCGACGAAGACCGGCAGGCCATTCGTGAAGCCTGGGCTGCGCCCGTGCACAACCTGTGGGGTTCGACCGAGATCGGCTGGCAGGCTGTCGGCTGCGCTCACGGAGAGGGACTGCATATCGCCGAGGACGAGGTTGTGCTCGAACGCGTCGATGAGAACGGCATGCCGGTCGCACCGGACGAGCCTGCGGTACGCACGCTTGCGACTGGTCTGGCGAACCGGACCTTTCCGTTCATCCGTTACGACCTCGGCGACCAGGTCACACTGCTGCTCGACCCGTGCCCCTGCGGCAGCGCGTTCGCGCGAGTCGCCGACATCGGCGGCCGACGTGACGACGACTTCCGCTACGGGTCGATTACAGTGCCCGCCAGCGCCTTTCGCTATGTCCTCGGCACAGACCCACGCATCTCGGAGTATCAGGTCACCCAAACCGCAGGCGGAGCAGACATTCTCGCGGTCGGCGACCCCGATGTCGGGCAAGTGACCGCCGCGGTGGTCGCGGCATTGCGCGTTCAGGGCTTGGCGGACGCGACGATTCGAATCCAGGTGGTCGACCGACTGCAGCGGTTGTCCGGGAGTGGCAAGTTACGCAGGTTCGTCCCGCTCCGCTAAGTCGCGGTGCATCGGGGGTCAGCTATCGAGGAGTGCTCGCAACGCCTCCCGGTGCCTGGTGAAGGCAGCCTTGCCGGTCTTGGTCATGCGATAGGTGGTCGTGCTGCCGCGGCCATGGCCGGATTTGGCAGCGACGACGTAGCCCGCGGTTTCCAGCGCAGACATCTGCTTCGAGAGGTCCGAGTCGGTCAGCGCGAGATGCTCGCGAAGAAACGAAAAACTCGCGGTCGGAGCGTTGGCGAGCACTGCCATCGCGGCCAACCGCTTCGGTGCGTGGATCAGCGGATCCAACCCGTCGATCACGCCCATCGAGCGCGCACCGTCCGTGCAGCGAGAGCGTAGTTGCGCTCGTAGAGCGTCAGTCCCGCTGTCACGAGAACGAACGCCGCGACCATCGCCGCGACGAGTCCACCCAGCCACCAGCTCAGGCCCACCGCAGCAACGACGACGATCAGTCCGACGAAGAACGATTGGTACGCCCTGGTGATCTCCGGTGGCGGCGTCCCGTGACCGAGCCGGGGGAGTGCGCCGTGCCGTTTGCTGATCCACCGCACGAATACCACCTCGATGGCGACCAGAAGCATAAGTGCGCCGACGAACAGCACCGCATTCTCGCGCCACCACCAGAACGTTCCGATCATGGCGGTGACCCACAGTCCGACGGCGGTGGGGTACCAGGCAGGCGTCGGTGGATAGTCGACGTATGGAGCCGCCGCGGCTCGTTCGATCAGTTCGAGCTCGTTCGCGGGATCGATACTTTCCATAGTTGACAGTATTGCGAATACTTTCCACCTGTGCAACCTAGCGAGGGTCCGTACCCGGTCTATGCAGATATGTCCGTTGACGTCGCGGCATCGTGCTCGGGAAGTGTTATCAGCGTGAACTTCTCGACATCCAGCACGCGGACGGCATCGGCGTATTCGCGCATGTAACCCGGCCAGTTGGTGATGTTGCGTCCCGTGGCATCGTCGCGATACCAGGAGTCACACCGCAGCCAGGCCGTACCGCCGAAGCGTGCTTGCGTTGCGACGTCGAAGTCGGCCTCGATCTCGGGGCGGACCGCGAGCGCAGCAACATTGCGATCTCTGACGAGTTCGAGCGCCTGCCTGATATAGGCGGCCTGAGCTTCGAGGTAGTAGATGATCGAACCGCCGGAGGTGTTGGTGTTGGGTCCGTACATGACGAACAACGAAGGGAAATCGGGCACGGTCATGCCGAGATAGGCATGCGGACCGTCCGCCCACGCATCGCGCAACGACCGACCGTCGACGCCGGTGATCTCCATCGGAAACATAAAATCGGTCGTCTTGAAGCCCGTACCCCAGATGATGGTGTCGACGTCGTGCTCGACACCGTCCGCGGTGAGCAGCCCTGTCGGCGTTATTCGGGTGATCGCGTCGTCGACGAGCGTGACGTTGTCTCGTTGCAGCGCCTTCAGAAACCACGAACTGAACAGCACTCGTTTGCAGCCGAAGGTGTAGTCCGGCCAGACCTTTCGGCGTACCTCGGGGTCCCGCAGTTGCCACTGCATGAAGATTGCCGACTTTGCCTTGCCGACCCGACCCCAGGTCTTGGGATGGCGAATCATCAGCGTCAGAAATTCGGCGTACCAGTAGACGAACGAACGCCGGAAGGTCTCGACGCCGGGAACAGTTCGGAACAGAGTCTTGAGCCACCCTGGATACGCGTGATTCTTGCGTGGCAGGAACCAGTTGCCGGTCCGCTGGAACACGGTGAGCTGACCCACCTCCGGCGCGATGGCAGGAACGAACTGCACAGCGCTCGCGCCGGTTCCGACGACTGCGACCCGTCGTCCCGCGAGCTTGTGATCGTGATCCCACTGCGCCGAGTGAAAGCTGTGCCCTGCGAAGTCGTCGATGCCGTCGATACGTGGGTAGGCGGGTTGGTGCAGCTGTCCTGTCGCGACGATCAGGGCATCGGACTCCCAGCTACGGCCATCGCGACTTTCGACGGTCCAACGCCGCGATGCGTCGTTCCAGCGACAGGCCGTAACGTCCGTACCGGTCCGGACCGCGCCTGTGATGTCGAAATCGTCGGCGACGCCTTGTAGGTAGTCGAGAATTTCCTGCTGCGGTGAGCAGAGGCGAGACCAATGTTTGCGTTGGGCAAACGAATACGAGTACAGGTGACTCGGCACGTCGCACGCGCAGCCGGGATAGGTGTTGTGCCACCAGGTGCCACCGAGGTGGGTCGCACGCTCGAGAATCGTGACATCGGTGATGCCGTGCTTGCGCAGCTCGATCGCCGCGCCGATCCCGCCGAACCCGGCGCCGACGATAGTCACCGACAACTCTCTTCTACCAACCATCAAGCCAACCTACTGCGCCTGCGCAGTCCGAATGCGGCGGTAGTCGAAAACCTTCCCCACGAAGACGCCGAGGCCGCACAATGGTTGCGATCCTCGCCAGGACCGTCGATGATCTCGCCCGAATCGACAATCATCCGGGGCACCGCGACAACCGAACGGAAGACCAATGCCGAGCCAGCTTCGCCGACGCCATTTTCGGTCGATGGTCACAGTGCTAGCAGTCGTTGCACTCGCAGCGGCCGGGTGCGGTGACTCCGACGACGATGCGGACGGCTCGTCGTCGACCTCGAGTTCGAACGCAACAGAGGTCGGAAACGAGCAGTTCACCCCGATCGTCGGCGCGGTCGAGTTCGCGCCCGTACCGTTCGAAGGCTCCGATGGGAAAGTGCACCTCGTGTACGAGTTGTCGGTCACCAACTTCACAAGCGGGTCGACGAAGATCGAAGGATTGAAGATACTCGACGAGGGCTCCGGCCGAGCCGTCGGTGAATTGACCGGTGATGCACTGAATTCGCGGGTCCAGCCTGCGGGGAGCCGCGACGGCACCGACGTTCTTGACGCCGGCCAGGCCGCGACGATCTTCCTGCACGTCACGTTGGATAAGGACGCCACCGTGCCGGACAAGTTGATCCACGAGGTGAGTGTCAACGCCGAGGCTGCTCCACCCGGGCAGAACCGAATCACCGAGCGGCTCGGCGAAGTCGACGTGGACGACCGTACATTGCCGGTCCTGTCGGCACCGCTGCGTGGCGAGCGGTACATCGCGGCGGACGGCTGCTGCGATGCGGTAAGGCACACGCGCGCAATCCTTCCGGTCGACGGGCAGACCTATGTCGCTCAGCGTTATGCCATCGACTACGAGCAGGCGGACGAAGAGTTCAAGATCTTCACCGGCGACCCGAAAGATCCGAAGAACTACGAGATCTTCGGCAAAGAGGTCTACGCGGTTGCCGACGGAACCGTCGTCGGGACGAAGAACGACCTGCCCGAGCAGGAACCGGGAACCTTCCCGTCGGGCATCTCGCTGCAGGACGCGGACGGCAACTACGTCGTCCTCGACATCGGCAACGGCTTCTACGTCAACTACGCGCACATGCAGCCAGGAAGTGTGAAGCCGAAGGTCGGCGACAAGGTCACCAAGGGCGACGTCATCGGGTTGGTCGGCAATACCGGCAATTCGGTTGCGCCACATCTGCATCTGCACGTCATGAACGGTCCGTCGCCGCTCGCGTCACAGGGTCTGCCTGCCGTGTACGACAAGTTCTCGGTCACTGCGCAGGTGGCGAGCACCGCAGATTTCGATGCATCCGAGGGGACCGGTATTCCGTTGAAGTTGGTACCGGGGCTTTCGCCGTCGGACCACGAGGACGAGATGATCCTTGACCAGAACCTGGTGACGTTCACCGATTGATCCGTCCCTGATCCGAGCTACTTCAGGTCGGGGTTCTCCTTGTAGATCTCGTCGATGATCGAGAGGTCGAAAAGCTGGTCGGCGGTGACGTCGAGCTTCGCCTTCGCAAGCGCGGCGATGTTCTCCTCGACCAGCTTCGGCGTCATGGTGAACAAGCCGTTTGCGGTGGTGTCTTCGGACACGACCAGACCGATCTGCGCGGTCGCCTCTTTCGTTTGCTCGGCGACGTCGAGGTTCTGATCCTTGCCGTAGACCTCGGCTGCGAGTCGTGCGGACTCCGCGGGATCGGCGATGGCGTCCTTCCAGCCTTTGATTTCCGCGATGAGGAAGGCTTTGAGCTTGTCGCGCTCGTTGTCGATCGTGTCCTGCAGAACTGTGAAGGTTTCCGCGACGAGCGGCAGATTGTAGTCGGCGAACAGCATTGCATGGTTGGGAAAGCCTTTGGCTGCCAACGTTATCGGTTCGTTGGTCACGTAGCTGACCCAGCCGTCGACCTCGCCGTTCGCAAGCGGTGTCGGGTCGAACTGTGCAGGAACGACGGTGATCGAGCCTGGATCGATACCGTTTGCGTCGAGGAGTGCCCCGAAGACGAGTTGGTTGGAATCCTGCACGCCGATCTTCTTGCCGACCATGTCTTGCGGTGTGAGGATCGGCTTGGCAGCAGAACTGACGATCGCGAACGGGTTCTTCTGATAGGTGGCACCGACGATCTTGGCGGGCAGCCCATTCAGAACCGCAGGAGCCGTGAGCTGTGGAGCCGAAAGGCCGATCCAGACCTTGCCTGTGTCGAGGCCCGCTTCGATGCCGGTTCCTGCGGCGCCGCCGGCAATGAGATTCACATTGCCGAACCCGGCGTCCTTGTAGTAGCCCTTCTCCAGCGCGAAGTACTCGCCTGCGAACTCGATGTTCTTGATCCAGGACAACTGCACTGCGACCGTCCCGAACTTCGACCCGTCGTCGGTGGTGCCGCCCGACGAATCGGACGAGTCGCTGCCGCACGCCGCGAGCAGTGCGGTGCCGCCGACAGCGACGCCTGCGAACGCGGAGTATCGGAAGAAGGTGCGACGATCGATAGGTCGGGGCGAGCGGGGAAGGCTTGGCTGCGACGACGTCATGGCCGAACACTATGGCTGCCGAGTTTCGGGAACTTTGCCTCTCCGGTGGAGAATGTTTAGCCGATGTAAACAACGGCGAGAGTGCGTTCAGGCACTCTTGCCTGCATCGGGACCGAAGCGGGCGAGCACGATGTTTTCGAGCACTCCGACGATGGCGTAGAGCAGGATCGACACGATGGTGACGATGGCAATCGAGGCCCACAGCTCGTTGTACTGGTAGCGCGGTATGGCCTTGATCAGGCTGGAACCGAGGCCGCTGCCGCTACCGAGCCATTCGCCGATGAGTGCGCCGATCAGCGCACAGGAGGCTTCGAGATGCGTGCAGCCGCGAACACCGACGGTAGCGCGGCAGGTATCGCGACGAGCCGCAGCGCCGTCCATCGACTGCCGCCGTACGCCTCGACTAGTTCCTGAGATTGGCGAGGCGCCGCCCGCAGCCCGACCATGATCATCACCAGCGCAGGAAAGAACACCACGATCCCGGCGAGGACCGCGACGCCGACTACGCCGCGACCGAAGATCAGCACGATGATCGGGGTCAGCGCGACGAGCGGCACGGATCGCAGGAGCATGGCCACGGGAAGGAACGTCTGCTCGATCGACCTGAATACGACGAACACTGCGGCGACAGCGAGAGCGGCGAGCATGCCGGCCGCGAATCCGACACCCGCATCGCGCAGCGTGATCTGCAGATTGTCGATCAGGTTCGATCGAGCTGTTCCCGAGGCCGGACCGGTGAACAGGTAGTTCCACACATCCTGCGGCGATTTACCGACGCGCGGCCCCACCTGCGGAAAGACGGCGAGAAAGAGGTACCAGATGGCCAGCATCAGAACCATCGAGATTGCCAACGGCAGCAGGAACCTCCCGATCCGGCGCAGCGCTGGCGTCATCGGATCGCTCCCCGTGCCGACGTCCACGGCGTGACGAGCCTGGCGACGGCCGCGACGATCGCATAGCCGAGACCGGCAAGTGCCGCCGCTGCGATCGCCATACCCCAGGTGCGCGGAACGTTGTACGACGTCTGTGCCGCGGTGAGCGCAACGCCGATGCCGCTGTCGACACCGCCGAGATACTCACCGAGAATCGCGCCGAGAACTGCGCTCGGAGCGGCGATCTTCAACGCCGCGAACGTGCTCGGCGCTGCAGCGATGAGCCGCACTTTCGTGAACTTCTGCCACGCTCCGCCCCCGTAGGCCTCGACGAGATCCAGGCTCGCGGGGTCGGCAGAGCGAAGCCCGGCGACCGTGCCGACCATCGTCGTGAAGAAGCAATACATCGCCGCGAGGAAGATCGTCGGGGTCCGGCCCCCGAAGACGACAAGGATGATCGGACCGAGTGCAAGCAGTGGAGTGCAGTAGCTGAGGATCGCGAGCTGTGTTGCCAACGACTCGATCGGTGGCACGAGGATGATCGCGACGGCGAGCGCGATGGCCAGCGCGTTGCCCCAGAGAAAGCCTTTCAGCGCGCCGGACGCGGTGATCCCGAAGTTCGGTCCGTAGAGCGACCAACCGTCCGAATACATCGTCGACACAACGGTGCCAGGCGAAGGGATCGTGCCGCCCGCGACGTCGAACGCGGCGAGCAGCCACCAGACGACGATCAGACCGAGGATGCCGATCGCGCCGCCGAGCCAGGTCGGTCGCGCCTTCACGCAATTCCTTCGGCAACCGCGGATCGACCGAACAACAACTCCGACAGCTGATCGTGGATCTTGTGAAACTCGGGTGTTCGCATCATGTCCGGCGTACGTGGTCGGGGGAGGTCGATACGGACGATCTCGAGCACGCGACCGGGACGCGGACTCATCACCGCGACAAGGTCCGACAGGAATACCGCCTCGGCGATGCCATGGGTGACCATCAAGGTTGTGGCGGGCTTCTCCGTCCAGATGCGGAGCAATTCGAGGTTGAGTCGTTGGCGGGTCATGTCGTCGAGCGCGCCGAACGGTTCGTCGAGCAGCAGGACCGTCGGCTTCACGACGAGAGCGCGCGCGATCGAGACCCGTTGACGCATGCCACCGGACAGTTGAGCGGGCTTCGCTTTCTCGAAACCTTCGAGTCCGACGAGGGCGACGAGGTCGGCAATCAGCTTCGGGTCGGGGGCAATCCCGGCAACCTGAAGCGGCAGTTTGATGTTGGACACAACCGTGCGCCACGGCAGCAACGCCGAATCCTGAAATGCAATCCCGAGTTCGTGCCTGCCGCGCAACTGCGCCGGGGTGTACCCGTTGATGAGCGCGGTACCCGTTGTCGGCGTCTCGAGTCCCGCGAGAATCCGCAGCACTGTCGACTTACCGCAACCAGACGGCCCGAGCAGCGTCAGAAAGGCACCTGACTCGGTGTGCAGGTCGACCGATTGCAGTGCTTCCACCGATCGGCGACCCAGCTTGAACGTCTTGGTCAGGCCGGTGATGTCGATGCCGGTGCCCGGCGAATCACTCGTCATCATTCGCACAGTAGGAGTCCGTGGTTGCGTCGAGGTTGCGCGTCGGACCGTCAGAGTTGCGGGGACGTTACGCGGGCAGGGTCTGTACCGGTTCCTTGTCGACCGGCGAGCCAGCTTGCATGCGCGGGCGCGGGCAGCGACTGTTGGGCCATGACTGCGGAACTGCCCGATTCGATGCGGGCGGACGTCGATGCGTTCGCCGAACATCTTCGGCTGCAGCGTGGTCGGTCGGCGCACACGGTCCGGGCGTACGTCGCCGATGTGACTGCGCTGCTCACCCACCTCTTGGCCCAGATGCCGGAAGCGCAGTTGACGGATATCGATCTGCGGTTGCTCAGGTCGTGGCTTGCAGCACAGTCGAAGAGCGGTGCGGCCCGAACGACGATGGCTCGACGGACCTCGTCCGCCCGAACTTTCACTGCGTGGCTCACCCGTACCGGCCGAATTTCGGCCGACCCGGGTACGCGTCTCGCTTCGGCAAAGGCGTTGCGGCCGTTGCCTGCCGTGCTTCGGCAGCAACAGGCGGCAGACGCGATGGACGCCGCGGAACTTGGCGCGGCGCAACACGATCCCCTTGCGGTGCGGGACCGGCTGATCGTGGAGATGCTGTACTCGACCGGTATTCGGGTCGGTGAGCTGTGTGGCCTCGACATCGACGACGTCGACCGTGACCGTCATCTCGTTCGGGTGATCGGCAAGGGCAACAAGGAGCGGTCGGTGCCGTTCGGTCGCCCGGCCGCCGAAGCGGTCGAGACCTGGTTGCGGTTCGGGCGACCCGAACTGGCGACCGCCGAGTCGGATCGCGCGCTGCTGCTCGGCAAACGAGGCAAACGTATCGACCAGCGTCAGGCGAGGACCGTTGTGCACGAGACGGTCTCGGCGATTCCCGGTGCGCCCGACATCGGTCCTCATGGGCTGAGGCATTCCGCGGCAACACATTTGCTCGAAGGTGGTGCGGATTTGAGGATCGTGCAGGAGTTGCTCGGCCATGCCAGCCTCGCCACGACACAGCTCTACACACACGTCTCGGTCGCCCGGTTGCGCAAGGTCCACGATCAGGCCCATCCGCGCGCATAGCAGTTGCTAGGTAACGGGTTTCAGTCTGATGGGCCTGGCGTGCAGCAAGCCGAGTGGATCGAGATACTCCCTGTCGCGGCGCAGACCCCAGTGCAGGCACGCAGCGGCCGGACAGCCCGGATGTCCCGCTTCCAGCGTCCCGATGGTGTGACCGCGACCGATCCGCCGACCGACGGACACCGACGCGTCGACCGGTTCGTACGTGGTGCGCAAGCCGCCGGCGTGGTCGATAGAGACGACCGGTTTGCCCGCGACCGTGCCAGCGAACACGACGATGCCGTCGCCTGCGGCCACAACGGATTGACCGGGTGCGCCGGCGAGGTCGACACCACGGTGACCGGGGAGCCAGTCGCGTTCGGGGTTGTCGAACGGGGTCACCACCTGTGGTCGCGGGCGTAGCGGCCAGTCGTACTCGCCACGCGGGGCCGCGCCGGCCGGCGAACTGCCGACGACCGCGAGAACCAGTCCAGTCGCCACGAGGTGTTTCCACATCCGTTCAGCGTTGTGCCGTTGCCACGGTTTGCGACAGTGCCGATCACCGAATGTGGATAACTATCTGCTCATCCACAGGCACACAACGCGCGGACCGCCGTAGCATCCGAACGATGTGCCTCGGCTGTATGGCGGCAATGACCGCACCGACTGCGGGAGCTCCCGCAGACATCTTTCCGACCGACGGTCCGGCGCCGGGTTGGCTCCGCGACGAGCCGATCGGCGCAACGATCACGTGGACGGGATGTGCCGGCATCGTGCTCGCCTACGAGGGGACGCGAATCTGCTTCGATCCCTTCGTCAGCAATCCTGGATTCGTCGACACCTTCTTCCGGTCGGCGCGCTCCGACGGTGAGCGGGTCCGGCGGTCGTTCGCCGACATGTCCGCGATATTCGTCGGGCATACCCACTGGGATCATGCGATGGACGTCGCCGAAGTTGCGACGATCAGTCCGAGCGCTGTGGTCTACGGCAGCGATACGACGACCGAAATCGTTCGGCGGCAAGGCATCGGTGAATCGCAGCTGCACACGGTCGTCGACGGCGAGCAGCTGACGGTCGGCCCCTTCAGCGTCGAGGCAGTGGCGTCACGGCACGGCATCGTGCCGGTCGCAAGCAAGATTGATGTGATCGACCTCCGCGGCACCGGCATGCCGCGCAGCCCGTTCCGCTGGCCACGCGGTCAGGTTTTCTCCTATCGGGTGACGTTCGCGGACACCTCGTTCTATCTGCACACCAGCGCAGGCTTCGAGCCAGAACCTTTCGCTCGTCAGCAGCCTGTCGATGTCGTAATCGCCTGCCTCGCCGCACGTCAAGGCACACCCGACTACTTCGCCAGAATCGGTGCGCAGTTGCGTCCGAGGGTGTTCATCCCGTGCCACCACGACAACTTCCTGGAGTCGCAGGACAAGCCGCCGAAACCGGTGCCGCGGCTGGAGTGGCCGCAGTTCCTGGCCGATGTCGACGACCTCGGACGTGACTACGGCACCCGCCTCGTCCAACTGCCGCGCGGGGAAGCGATTTCCTTCTAGGCGGCTATGCCGCTCGTGCGTCTTTTCGGTGGTCGGGCCCGCCGAAGAGACTCACGAGCGGCGCAGCCGCCCTATCGACCGGTCGCGCCACGCTGTCAGGCGTCTCGGCATGCTGTCGAGGTCGGGATCCTGGATCCAGCGATACGAGATTCCGATGGCTTCGATCAACAATTGCTCGACCTCTGCCTCGACATCGATTCCGGCGCTGACGGTTCCGTCGTCGAGGCCCTCCCGAATCCACTGCTGGAGTTGGGCGCCGAGCGCTGCGAGCCACCTATCGACGACGGGCCGCATGACGTGCCCGCCGGCCGCCGCTTCGAAACTTGCAATGAGGATCGCCTTCAGCAGTATCGGTTTCTCCAGTGAGAATTGGTGCAGGCGATCGAACGCTCCGAGGATCCGCGCGAGTCCGCTCTCCTCGTCGTTGCGGCCGAGCAGCAGCGCTTCGTAGTCGCGGTGCAGCGCGCCGAGCAGTTGGTCCTTCGATTCGTATCGTTCGCGCACCATCGCGCGGCTGTATCCCGCTCGGAGTCCGATCTCGGCCGCGGTGGTGCGTTCGTAGCCCTGCTCGATCACCAGTTCCGCCAACGCCTGCCGAAGGCGTTCTGCTGATTCCGCCGATCGTTGCTGCTGGGTTCGTCTCGGCGCGGTCGTCTTCATACCACCACTCTACTTGCTTGCGTGCGCGCAAGTATGTAGCGTCGAGGAATGAAGTCGAATACCGGTCGATCACGTCGATGGGCGCGCAACACCATTGCGGAGCTCGATCCGCGAGTCGACGACGCGCGGATCACGCACCTCAGCGCTGAGGTTCGCTACGGCGATCCGGTGCTGACCGCCGCTCTGTATACCGTTGCCTTCCTTCGGCAAATGGCGGTGCCGTCGATCGCGGCAGTCGTGCACCGTGGCGGTCGAGGTCCGATCATGCGATCGACCCGTAAGCGCAACGACGACACCATGGTGTTCTTCGGTGAGTTCATGCAGAACGGCCACTCGTCCGAGCGTGGCCGCGCCGCGATCGAACGCCTCAACGAGATCCACGCTCCTTTTCCGATCACCAACGACCAGAGCCTCTACACGCTGGCATCACTGTCGTTCGAAGCCGCCCGGATACCCTCCTTCGTCGGCGTCGACCTGTTGACGGATCGTGAAAAGGAAGCGAATCTCCGGTTCTGGCGCGGCGTCGGCAAACAGATGGGCCTACATGACATCCCGGAAACCTACGACGAATTCTGGGACTGGTCGTGCCGCTACGAACGAGACAATTGGGCGTTCTCCGCTGGCGGCGTGGCCGTTGCACAGGCCATGATCGACGACTACGCCGCTCGGTGGCTGCCTCCGCGCCTGCAATTTCTCGGTGGGGCCTTCGTCGCGGCTCTGTGTGAGGACGAGCTGCTCGACGTGCACGGTCTGCCACGGCCGAAAAGAGGTGTGCGCCCGACGATCGGAGTAGTGCTTCGCCTGTATGCCATCGGCCGTCGAATTCTCCCCGATCCGCAGGAACGATCGTGGACCGACTACTTCGGTTCGGAATACGGCAGCTGTCCACATCTCGCCGAGGTCGGCTATCGGGGTAAGCGAACTCCGTAGCGCGAAGCGCCCTACGTTCTGCGACGATGGAGCCGTGCCACCGAATCCCGACGCATCCGCACCGCGAGAACGTATCGAACGAATCGGTGCCGTCCTGCGCGCCGTGGACGCCGACCTCGCCCTGCACTATCGGCACGACCGGCCCGAGGTGCAGCCGCTGCACACCGTGTACGTCAGCGCCGCCGACGCGACACCCGAAACACCGTCGGAATGGGGTCGCGGAGCAGGCGAACTCATCGCCGACCACTCCGAGCTCTTCACTGCATTGGACATATCGGGCGCGCTGCCGAAAGTCCGGGACATGCTGGCCCGCAACCCGATCCAGGATCTACGTATCGACTTCGAGGACGGCTACGGCCGACGTCCGGATGCTGTGGAAGATCACGATGCCCGCCGTGCCGGTGCGACGTTCCAAGCGCTGCGTGAGGTCGCAGGCGGACCGCCGTGGTGCGGCATCAGGATCCGCGGACTGACGACCGACGAGTTCGCGCGGTCGCTGCGCACACTCGAGTTGGTGCTCGACGGTGCAGGCGGTGTACCCGCCGGTTTCGTCTTCACGATTCCCAAGCTTCGTGTCGCCGAACAGGTGACGGCGGCCGTCCTGCTGTGTGAAGAATTGGAGGACGTGCACGGATTGCCATCGCACACACTGCGATTCGAGCTGCAGATCGAAAGTCCACAGGCGATACTCGGCCGCGACGGCGCTGCGACCGTAGCGAAGGCGATCCACCTCGCCGACGGTCGGTGCACCGCGTTGCATTACGGCACTTACGATTACAGTGCCGCGCTCGGCATCGCATCCATTCAGCAGTCCCTCGAGCATCCGGTCGCAGACCATGCCAAGGCCGTAATGCTGGCTGCGGCAGCGCAAACCGGTGTGTGGGTGTGCGACGGCTCGACGCAGGTCAATCCCACCGGATCGGCCACCGCCGTCGCCGATGCGATCGGACGCCACTACCGACTCGTCACTCGGTCGCTGGAGCGCGGCTACTACCAGGGGTGGGACATGCACCCAGGGCACTTGGCGACCCGCTGGCTCGCCACGTTCGCCTTCTATCGCACGGCGCTGCACGCTGCTGCTCCTCGACTCCAGGCCTACCTGGACAAGCAGGGTGGTGACGTAGTCGACGAGCCTGCGACCGCGCAGGCGCTGGCGAAAGTTGTGCTGCGAGGAATCGATGCTCGGGCATTCGATGAGCAAGACTTAGTCGATCTCGCGCCGTGTGCTCGGCGTGACGTACTCGACGAGTTGGTTGGAAGGACACGATGACCGCGGACCGAAGTTCCGTTCGGATGCCCGATTTCACAATGCTTCCCGACCTCGCACTGCGACCACTCGGTGGTGCGGTGATCTGGGCGAACGACGAACTGTTCGCCGAGAAGGAGAACCTGATCCGCCCAGGTCCGTCGGTGTATCAACCTGCGACGTTCGGCCACAAGGGCCAGATCTACGACGGCTGGGAGACGCGCCGCCGACGTGCGGACGGGATCGACGAGGCAGTCGTGCGCCTCGGAGTTGCAGGGGTGATCCATGGCGTCGTCGTCGACACAGCGTGGTTCAAGGGCAACTTCCCGCCGGAGGTGTCTGTCGAAGGCCTCGTCGTCGACGGCTATCCGGATCCTGCCGACATCGCGGCGCGGACCGACTGGACGACACTGGTTCCCCGCAGCAAGGTGTACGGCGACACCCGCAATCCGTTCGACGTGGCATCGGAAAAGCGTTGGACGCACGTGAAACTCACGATGTACCCGGACGGTGGAGTTGCGAGGTTCCGGGTGCACGGCGAGGGTCGCCCCGATCCGCGGCTACTCGGTGCCGGGCCGCTCGACCTCGCCGCACTCGAGAACGGCGCGATGGTCACCGATTGCTCGAATCGGTTCTACAGCTCCCCGCAGAACCTGCTGTTTCCCGGTGTGGCGAAGGTGATGGGCGACGGTTGGGAGACCGCTCGGCGTCGCGACGGAGCCAACGATTGGGTCCAGGTCAAGCTGGCCGGTGCTGGAACGATCAGGCTCGCCGAGATCGACACGTCCTACTTCGTCGGCAACAGCCCCGGCGCCGCTGCGCTGCGAGGCAAGACCGAAGCCGGTGAGTGGATCGACCTGTTGGATCGCACGACATTGCGAGCCGACACCAGGCACCGTTTCCTCGTCGATGACGCCGTGCCCGTGACGGACGTCCGGCTCGACATCTACCCGGACGGCGGTCTGGCGCGGTTGCGATTGTTCGGCACGCTGACCGACGCCGCTTTCGCTGAGATCGAACGCCGTTGGCGGTAGCGTCGTAGCGTGAGCGAGTACAGGCGTGAGGACCCGCGCGACTATCCCCGTGACATGGTCGGCTACGGACCGCATCCGCCGGATCCGCAGTGGCCGAACGGTGCGCGTATCGCCGTGCAGTTCGTCCTGAACTACGAGGAGGGCGGCGAGAACAACGTTCTCGACGGTGCCGAGGCTTCGGAGACGTTCCTATCGGAAATCACTCCGGCGCAGGCCTTTCCGAATCGGCACATGAGCATGGAGTCGCTCTACGAGTACGGGTCGCGGGCGGGACTGTGGCGTGTACTGAGGGTCTTCGAACGACGCAAGCTGCCACTCACCATCTTCGCGGTCGCGCGTGCGATGCAGCGCAATCCCGAAGCGGTCGCGGCGTTCGCCGAACTCGGTCACGAGATCGCCTGCCACGGCTTGCGGTGGGCGTCGTATCAACTGACCGATCGTGACGAGGAACGAGCCGACCTGCACGAGGCCGTCGCGATCCTTCGCGATCTCACCGGTGCGGCACCGCTCGGTTGGTACACGGGCCGCGATTCACCGCAGACCCGAGATCTCGTCGTCGAGCACGGAGGCTTCGTCTACGACTCCGATTCCTACGCCGACGACCTGCCGTACTGGGTCGAGGTGCAGGGCACCGACCATCTCGTCGTTCCCTACACGCTCGACACCAACGACATGCGATTCGCTTCTGCCGCAGGCTTTCCCAGCGGCGATCAGTTCTTCGCCCACCTGCGCGACGCCTTCGACGTGCTGTACGCGGAGGGTGTTGCCGGCGCGCCGAAGATGCTGTCGATCGGCTTGCACTGCCGGATAGTCGGTCGACCAGCGCGGACCGCAGCTCTGGAACGCTTCCTCGATCACGTCCAGTCGCACGAGCGCGTCTGGATCGCGAAACGGATCGACATCGCCGAGCATTGGCGCACCACTCATCCAGCGGCGGACCCGAATTCGCGCAGCAGTCCGATGTAGGCCTTGGGCGGGGGTGTCGCGAACTCACCTCTGCCCGACTTGCGAAGGCCGAGTCGCACAAGCGATTCCACCAACGTCGTGCCTGCGGCTACGCCGTCGATAACGGGTACGCCGATCTCGGCCGATATCTCACGGCAGAGGTCGGCCATACCCGCACAGCCGAGCAGGATCGCATCCGAGTTGTCGGACTCGATTGCCCGCAAAGCAGATTCGGTGATGATCTTTCGTGCCTCTGGATCGGTTTCCAGGTCGAGGACCGGGATGTCGCTGGCATGGACGCCGCGGCAGAACCGTTGCATGCCATACCGTTCCGCGAGATCCCACGTCCGACCCGCCGACCGTTCCAGCGTCGTGACGACGCTGAAGCCTCGGCCGAGGAAGCTACCCATGTGCATGGCCGCTTCGGCCATTCCGACGACCGGCCCGCGTGCTATTTCGCGAGCAGCGTCGATTCCTGGATCGCCGAAGCATGCGACGACGTAGCCGTCGACACCTGCTGCCTCACCTTTGGCGATTTCGGTCAGGAGGCCGGGAACGGCGAGAGCTTCGTCGTAATGACTCTCGATGGACGCCGGACCCATGTCCGGATTGACCGCATCGACGAGCGTGCCAGGACCGGCGACGGCCCTGGCACACTCCTCGATCTTCGCGGTCATCGTCGCCGTCGTGTTCGGATTGACGAGCCGAATGTGCATGCCCGAGAGCCTATGCCGCCGCGTTCGGCGCGGTGTTGGTGACTGCGGTGTTGGTGACGGCAAGGCGAGACTTGGTTGCGAGCACGTAGTAGATCGCGAAACCGAGGCCACAGCCGATGAACCAGCTGTACTGCGCGGCCGTGTGCATGCCGTACACGTCACCGGCCGTGAGTACCGGGAACATTGCGACGATTGCACCGATCGCCGTCGCGATCACCGCGGCAGGGTTGTAGCCCTTCGTGTACCAGTAGGTGCCCTGGGTAGACATGGTGAACAAATCGTCGACCACGATGTGCTGCTTGCGGATCAGGTAGTAGTCGGCAATCAGGACACCGAACAGCGGTCCGATGAACGCACCCAGAGTTTCGAGCGTGTAGTGGATGACATCGGGATTGTTGTAGAGGTTCCACGGTGTGATCAGCACGGAACCGACGGCGGCGATCATGCCGCCCGCGCGCCAGCTGATCTTCTGCGGGCTGACGTTCGAGAAGTCGAAGGCGGGGGAGATGAAGTTGGCGACGATGTTGATGCCGATCGTCGCGATGGTGAAGGTCAGCGCGCCGAGAACGATCGCGAACGTGCTGTCGATCCGCGCGACCGTCGCGACCGGATCGGTCAGCAGCTCACCGAAGACGGGCAGGGTGAGCGACGCGGTGACGACGACGAGGATCGAGAACACGAGGAAGTTCACCGGTAGTCCGAGGAAGTTGCCCTTCTTCACTGCTTCGAACGACTTGCCGTAGCGCGAGAAGTCGCCGAAGTTGAGCATCGGCCCCGAGAAGTAGGAGACGACGAGCGCGATGGCACCGAGAATGACCGGGATGGCGTCCAGGCCGGAATACTTCACTTCGCCGAGGTTGAGGTCGATCGCACTCCAGCCGGCCTTCCAGATGAGGTAGCCGCAGAGCATGAACATCACGACATAGACTGCGGGACCGCAGAAGTCGATGAATTTGCGGATCGACTCCATGCCTCGCCAGAACACGCAGGCCTGCAGTATCCAGAGCAATATGAAGCTGCCCCAGCCGAGCAGTGGCAGACCGAGGAAGCCGTAATCGTCGACCACCGCATAGGGAGCGAGGGACGGGAACAGTTTGATCAGGACGACGTCGAGTGCCGCTGATGCGAGGAACGTCTGAATTCCGTACCAGGCCACAGCGATGAGGCCGCGGATGATGGCTGGAATGTTGGCGCCCATGACGCCGAACACGCTGCGACAGATGACGGGGTAGGGCACCCCTGTTGCCTGGCTCGGGCGGGCGACGAGGTTGCAGAAGAAGTAGACGATCATGATGCCGACCACAAGGGCGATGAGTACCTGCCAGCTCGCCAGTCCGAGAGCGAACAGGCTGCCCGCGGTGACGTAGCCGCCGACGGAGTGCACGTCGGACATCCAGAACGCGAAGATGTTGTAGGACCCCCAGGTCTGCTTGCGCAGTGGCGCGAGGTCCTCGTTGGTCAGCTGGGGGTCGTATCCGGGTTTGATGAGGCCGCCGCCGACGGGGTGGCCTGCGGCCTCGACGATGTCGTTTGCACCGAGCAGCGAGCCTGAAGGCAGGCTGGAGGTTTGCTGCGATGGAAGAGTTTCGGTCATGGCTACTCCCGATCTGGAGTGTCGTGCGAGCTGGCGAAACTCAAGTTATCCAGCGGAAGTTGCGTGCCTATTTCCGCAGAGATATATCTTCTGCAGCCAGTAGACCGGTATCTGTGGGCAATGTTGCGATGACCGTGTTGAGCCGTGTGTGGTGGTGCTCGCTCGCCGCGAGCAGTCGCGCGACATCGTTTGCGAGAAACGCGTCGAGCATCGCCTGATGATCGGAATGCAATGTTGCACGATCGCCGCGCGCCACGTGGACCATCGGCTGCACCGGTTCGGTCATGTTCCACGCCGATTCGAGCATGTGCAGCAGCCGGTACATACGAGACGGCCTCGTCAGCGCAAGGTGGAATTCGCGGCTGAGGCGGTGATAGGCGACGGGATCGTCGTCACGGATCGCGTCTTCCATCCTGGCGTGAATGCCCGCGATGTCGGCGCGGTCCTCGGCGGTCGCCTGCTCGGCGGCGGCGGAAAGCGCGGCCGTCTCCAAAGTCTCACGCACGATGTAGATTTCGCGCAGTTCGGCCGAAGTCAGTTGCGCGACTGTATATCCCAAGTTGGCGCGATGATCGACCAAGCCTTCGCCGATCAACGTCTTCAACGATTCTCGGACCGGGATGTGACTGACACCGAACAGTTCGGCAACCTCGCCGAGCGGAATGGCTGTGCCGGGAGGTACGGCACCGTCGAGGATCACACGGCGCAACTCGTCGAGGATCTCGCGTTGCGGGCTGCCCTGGTTCTCGATCACCAGCTTCGACAGCAGCACCGATCGTCGTCGCGGCGGCATCGCCACAGGGTAGCGACCTGATGTTGCGTCGATGTTGATTCACGCAAATGCGGCAGCAGCCTCGTGGGCAACCTCCTCGGCAACCGCTGTGTACCTTGGTTAGGTAAGCCTAATTTCTTGGAGGTATCGATGGCACGACGAAAGACGACACTGACGGTGCTCCGGTCCGAGCGCGTCAGCCCGCACCTCGTTCGGGTGGTGCTCGGCGGAGCGGGATTCGACGACTTCGCCCCAAGCGAGTTCACCGACTCCTATGTGAAGTTGCTGTTCGAAGCGGACGGCGCCGAGATCACGCGGACCTACACGGTGCGATCGGTGGACCCGACCGCTCGTGAGATCGCGATCGACTTCGTCGTCCACGGTGACGACGGTATTGCTGGGCCGTGGGCAGAGCGGGTGCAGCCGGGGGAGACGATCTCGATGTTCGGCCCCGGTGGCGCGTACGCGCCGCGCGCCGATGCCGATTGGCATCTGCTGGCAGGCGACGAGTCGGCGATCCCCGCGATCGCGGTCGCGCTGGGAGCGCTGCCGGCCGGTACGAAAGCGAAGGTGTTCGTCGAGGTGGGCTCGGCGCTCGACGAGATCGCGTTCGAGACCGCCGCGGATATCGAGCTGACGTGGGTCCACCGCGAGGATGCACCCGAATCGCTGCTCGGTGATGCGGTCCGTGCTGCCGAGTGGTTGTCGGGGGTTGCTCAGGTGTTCATCCACGGTGAGGCCCAGGTCGTGATGGCTGACCTGCGTAAATACGTGCGAAACGAGCGCGGCGTCGCGGCGGAATGGGCGTCGATTTCCGGATACTGGCGGCGCGGCCACACCGAGGAGGGTTTCCGCGTCTGGAAATCGGAGCAGAGGGAGCTCCGCGCGTCGTGAGTCTTTTCGGCGGTCCGTCCCGCCGAAAAGACTAATGGGGGTGGATCGGCGGGAACGGTTTCGTGACGGAGCTGTTTCGGG
>NZ_JBIMSN010000058.1:0-35774 GCF_043944905.1 Antrihabitans spumae | reverse complement strand
ACCTTTCTTCATGAATGACACAGTCTCAGACTGAATTACGGTGAAAGCCGGAGGCTAGCGGGCCGCCGCTCGACGGTATAGGTACCCCGCATACATCGGTCACCAGCCAGTTGACCAGTCGCATGGCGGCGTAGTCGGCGTCATGTGCCGCGTGGCGTTCGGCGAAGTCGCGCTCGGCGGTCGACAGGTCGAAGGTCGGCGACGTAGCCAGACCGAAATCGCAGAGATAGATCCGCTCTCCGTCGCTGCGCATGTTGTCGAAGTGTCCGTCCATGTGCAGCAGCTTCCGGTCGGCCAGGAACGTCACGATCTCTGAAAGGTGTTCTGCGACAGCGTCTGCCGTGCCAACTGGATTCCGACGAAGCCAGTCCAAAAGCGGGTGCTCGATGTATTCGCCGAAAAGCACGAGGCTCGACTGTGCGGCGGCCAACGCTTCGAGACGGCCACGCACGGCTGGATTGTTGCCCTGGGCGGCGACCACGGCGTTGATGTCGGCGTGTTCGTCTGCGATCGGCGAGCGACCACGCAGCACCCGCCAGTGGTAGAGCATCGGGAACGACTGCGTCTCGCCGGCCAGAACGCCGTCTGTAACGATCTTGTTCGCGGCCAGTTCGCGCCATGCGTTGAAGCTCGGACCACCGATGCCGTATTGGCAGAAGACCGGCAGGTCGAATAGGTTTGCGGTAGAGCCCCGATGGGCGATCTCTAGATCTGTCAGCGGAATGCGTTTGGCGAACACCGGCACGCCATCGACATAGAGGACTGCCGAGCCGCCGCCGATTCCGACGCTGGCGGAACTACCATTATCCAATAGCTCGACGAGCTCAAAGTCACTGCAAGAGAACAGATGCGCGTTGATTTGCCGGTAGCGGTCGGCTCGGAGAGCTGTCATTGTTCGATTCTGCCACCGCGACTAGCCCACCTTGATCACGCGCAGGTCGCCTTCCCACGATCCGAGTTTGCCGGTGTTGCAGCCGCCGCGAATACCTTGGGCGAACACTGTGAACACATGGTCACCGGGTGTGAGCTCCATGCTCAACGACGTGGTCCGCCCGGGGCCGACAGCGTTGTTGATTCGGAGTGTGTCGTCGAGATAGACAAGCAAATTTATGTCGGAGCAATGTCCGGGATCGGCCGTGAATTCGACGCGGACCGTAGCGGGATCGCCCGTTGCGACGTTCATCGCTTGTACCGGGCCGCGGCACGATTGAGGATTGGCTCCTGGGACGGGTGTCTGGCAGATCTGCACCAGGCTTGGTAGTCAGATTCGGGACTGCCGAGGCCGGCGACGCGAAGGCAAGTGAGATGGCCGCGGATCCCGCGGCGAGGGCCGCAATGCGGGTAAAGGTATTGAGCGCCATGGGATTTCCTCTTTCTGTGAGACGTAGTCGGGAAGTGCGGTGCGATCGGTTCTGACACCAATTGTTCGGTGCTGGGCACTTCGAAAACAGGTGCTAGAGGGGTGGTTATCGGCCACCCCCCGCACCGTCCGAGCGCCAGAGATCGTCAGGTCTTCGACAACCGAGCGCGCTCGAGAAGCTCGTCGATCAGCTGCCTTTTGCCCTCGAAGGAGCGCTCGCGATCCACGCTCAGCCAAGGAGCGAGCCTGGCCTTCAGGTCGCCGTAATGCTTTGCGTCAGCGGCATTCCCGCGCAGGTAGTCTCGGAGATCGACATGGTCGCGGTGCGGTCGAGACCCGGCCACCACGACGTAAAGGTGAAGGTCGTGGATACCGGTGGATTGCCGAATTGTTCGCGGCCCTTGTTCAGTTGAGTGCGAAACCGAATATCGTCCAGTCGTTGAGTATGTGTGCACCGGTCGAGACCCAGATGTTGTTGGTTATGAGGAACCCGAGCGTCAGGATCAATCGCACAACGCCGATTCCGACGACGGCCTGGACGACATTCCAGTCATAGGTAGGCCGGTGGACCGCACCGAAGATCAGCGCCGTAACGAGCCACGCGGTCAGCATCGCAGTCCGCCGAGACCATTGCAGCCGCGAGTGAAAGTAGTACATCAGCGCAAGTAGCGGCAGGATCGTGAGTAGTTCCTCGCCGAAGAGTTGCGGAACCGCCTGCACCATGAAGAGGACCTTTTCGGTCGTCGTCGCGTCGGCAAGTGCGTCCGCACCCGGGTTGTCTTTGGCGCCAACGAGTTTGACCAGCACCCACCCGACAACCACGGTGACGACGACGTTGAGGATCCAGATCCCAAGCATCAGGAGTACGTCCCGCAAGCTGACTCTGCGGAAGATTGCAGTCCAGTGTTCGGGTGCGACGTAGCGCAGTGCGAGAAGTGGAATCAGCGGCAATGCGATGACTGGGACCCAGTGGCCCCATGCGCCGCCGAGGCCCCAAAACGACACGACGGCGAAGCCAGCGACGATTGCCGCCATGACGAGCCACCACTGTTTGCCCGTGATGACCTGCGGAATCCCGTTGTAGTACGGAATGTCGGGGTCGGGCAGCGTCGGTGCGGCGGCCTGCACGTCGTTGGTCATCGAGCGCTCCGGATTGCCAGAGGGAATCAGACAGTTAGCAATGTAGACCTCGTTCAGCGTCAGCGCGGGCCCTTCAGGACGCCTGTGTAGCGCCGCCCTCTTGCGGGTACTGCTGTGGAATCGACAACGCGAGGAGCGAATATGAAGGACTTCGAGTTATCAGCTGATGCGGTCCAGAAACTGGACGAGCAGGTCGAAAAGAACGACGCAGACAAAGGCGAAGAAAAGCAGGACGGTGACTCGGTCAAGCAGACCCTCGATGTGCCGACGGAAAAGCCGGAGGACGAGGCCGCTGAGGTCGTGCAATCGCAATACAAGGAGAAGTCCGGACTCGAACTCGACGGAAAAAGCGTGCGCGACATCGTGAATATCGCCCAAGCGGACAGCGGGTCCTCGGATAGCGGCTCGGACTCGGACTCCGAGACGGACTCGGACTCAGACGCGGACGCGGAGTCAGACGCGGACGCGGAGTCAGTCAAGGACTCAGGTTCCGATGAGGACACGGATTCCGAGAAGGACACTGAATCCAAAGAGGACTCGGCGAAGGCTGAATCCTCGCGCGATACAGACGGGTGATACCTGCTCGTATGCGGTGCCGAATTTACTGGTAGACGCCGGAATCCGAAAGCGCGATCATCTAGCGATGAACGAGCCAACGGACATTTCGTACCGTCTGTCCAGACGCAGTCTTTTCACAGGCGCAGCAGCACTCGCAGTGGCTGGATGTGCGGGAGGAGAATCGGAACCCACAGCAGCTACAACCTCGACTTCAGCAGGCCCCGCAATCACGATCGAGAACGATGTCGACCTCGAGCGCGCATTGCCGTCGCTGTCGAATTGGGGGAGATGGGGGCCCGACGACCAACTCGGCACGCTGAACTACATGACGCCGCAGACCAAACTCGCAGCCGTGGCGGAAATCCGGACCGGACGAGTAGTGCCATTCGGACGAGAGATTTCCTCGACCACACCCAATCTCCGCGACGTCACCTACAAGATGAAGCGCTACGACGATCCGTTGCCCGACGAAGCGGGATGCATCGACGAAATCGGCATGACCTACCACGGATTCGCGGTCACGCATATCGATGCCCTTTGCCACATATTCACGCCAGAGGGCAAGCAGGGGATGTACAACGGCTACCCGGTCGAAGACGTCACGCCGACTGGAGCGCTTCGCCTCGGCATCGAGCGCATAGGAGAAGTCGGCATCGTCGGCCGCGGCGTCCTGCTCGACGTCGGTGAGGTGCGCGGTGGGTCGCTACCTGTCGGATCGGTCATCCGACCCGAGGACCTCGACGCGGCTGAGCAGCTGCACCAAGTCCAGGTCGGCGAGGGCGACATTGTGTTCGTCCGCAATGGCGGTGGCACGGGCAACACCTTCCAGCGCGGTTCCGGTCTGCACGCGTCCTGCCTGCCGTGGCTACGCGAGCGCCGCGCGTCGATCCTCAGCAGCGATTCCGACAGCGACGTCCACCCGCCGATACCTGGATTCGAACGCTGGACCGAACCGATGCATATGGTCCTGATTCCATATCTCGGCATGCCAATACTCGACAACACCGAACTCGACGCGCTCGCGGAAGCCTGTGCTGCTGAGCAACGTTGGGCATTCTTCGTGAGTGTCAGCCCGTGGCGTTTCAAAGGCGCGACGAGCTCGCCAGTCAATCCGGTTGCGATATTCTGACCTAAGCTAATGAGTGGGTCGCGAATCCCGGCCCGCATGGGCGCAACCATCAAGGAGGTTCGCAATGCCGGACACCACCTGCCACATGTCGATCTCGCTGGACGGCTTCGTCGCCGGGCCGGACCAGAGCCGCGAGAACCCGCTTGGCAAACGAGGGCGAGAGCTGCACGGCTGGCACATCGGCGATCCGCGGGCCAATGAGGCCAACAACATCGCGAACGGGTGGCTGATGCGTCCGCGCGGCGCATATGTGATGGGGCGCAACATGTTCGGCCCCATCCGCGAGGACTGGGACGAAGACTGGTCTGGCTGGTGGGGGCCCGAGCCGCCCTATCACGCGCCGGTCTTCGTGCTGACTCATCATCGACACGATCCGATCGAGATGGAGGGAGGAACGACCTTCCATTTCGTCACCGATGGCTTCGACGCGGCTTATTCCGCGGCGTGTGAGGCCGCCGGCGACAAGGGCGTCGACATCGCAGGTGGGGCCTCGACCGTCCGGCAAGCGTTGATCGCCGACGTCATCGACGAATTCACCCTCGACATCGCGCCCGTCCTGCTCGGTTCGGGCGAGCGGATCTTCGATGGGGTCGAGTCCTTCGGCTTCGAGCCCGCGGAGGTGCTGCACTCACCGCTGACCACACACATCAAATATCGCCGCAGCTGACCTGACTGCCGGTCATCGACACATCATCCTGATCTGCCTGGCGGCAACGCAGAGGTTCGCCAGTCCGTCACCGCGAGGTGAACTGCCGATTGTGGCTTCGGCGAGGAGAGTTCGCGAAGACTCCAACATCGACGCGTTGGCTTGCTCCCACTCGACGAGACGTTCTTGGGTCGATCCCCGCGGCGAGGTGTTCTTGGCGATGTCGGCTGTGATCGCCCTCAGGGATGCGTACAGATCCTCGCGTAGCGACAGGCGTGCCAGGGAATGCCAGCGGTCGCGGCGGTCGAGGCCGGACACGCTTGTCAGATGCGTATTGATGTCGAGGTGCGCCGAGACGGCGAAATACAGTTCGGCGATCGCCGGGAACGTCTGGTCCAGCGACGTCGCAAGATCGGTGATGTCGAGAAAGCAATAGACGTGCAGTAGATCCGCGACCCTGGCCGCATCGCCTTCCGGTGCACCATGAGTCACCAGCGCCCGAGTGCGACTCCTTACTGCGTCGAGTTCGTCGTCGCGCAGCCATCGACGAACGTGTGGACCGAAGGTGCGAATGTTCTCGCGGTAGCGGGCGACATCGTCGGCCACGTTCAGGGGGAGAGGCCGCTTGGTGAGCAGCCATCGGCTGGCGCGGTCCAACAGCCGCTGCGTCTGCCCGACGAGGGCGTTCGCGCCCTCGGCGGGGACCCCGGGATCGTGGGTGGCCGCGAAAATCGACTCCAAACCGAAGGTCTTGGTGACGATCTCGAAGGCGCGGGCGCAGTCGGCGATGGTCGTCGCGGTGTCGTCACGAAGCCGGGAGACAAAGGTGATGCCGCCGTACTCGACCATGGTGTTGATCAATGCCGACGTAGCAATCTCCCGACGAAGCGGGTGTACTGCGACGGCATCGCCGAACCGACGGGTCAATCGACTCGGGAAGTACTCGAGTAGGCGTTCGATCGCAGGTGGTTCGTCGGGGACTGTGCTGTCGAGAAGTGGACGTCGAAGCCCGTTCTTCGCCTGCGCTGTGAGCTGGGCCAGTTCCGGACTCGACAAACCGATTCCCGCGACTGCCATGTCTGCGAATTCTGTTGCAGTGGGCAGGTTGTCGACATCGCGATCTACGATTCCATCCACTTCGAGCTGCTCGACAAGCCTGGCGTGAAAGCCGACCATCGACTCAGCGGTGTGGCGGTTGCTTCCCATCAAGTCGTTTTGGCGCTTGTTCTGAGCGAGCACCGCCGCGCTCACGTCGTCGGTCATCGAACTCAGGAACTCGGCGCGTTCGGCGTCGGTGAGCAACTCGGCGTATCGGGCGGGTGCCAACGCGATCTTGATGTTGACCTCGTGATCCGAGCAGTCGACGCCGCCGGCGTTGTCGAGGGCGTCGGTATTGATATGGCCTCCCGCGCGGGCAAATTCGATCCGTCCGCGTTGCGTGATGCCAAGATTTCCGCCTTCGCCGATGACCGCTGCCCGAACGCGCGGCGCGTCGATTCGTACGCCGTCGTTGGCTTCGTCGCCGCAGTCCAGATTCGACTCGGTACTCGACTTGATGTACGTGCCGATGCCTCCGTTCCACAGGAGATCTGCCGGTGCCGCCAGCACAGCGCGAACGAGGTCTTGGGCCGATAGCCGACTGGTGGGTGAGTCCAGTGCGAGGGCTTCACGAACCTGCGGTGTGAGGTGCACCGCCTTTGCGTTGCGGGGGACGATAAGTGCCCCCTCGCTCATAATCGAGTGGTCGTAGTCAGCCCAACTCGATCTGGACAACTCGAACAGACGGCGTCGTTCGGCGAAAGAACGGGCCGGATCCGGGTTCGGGTCGATGAAAACATGGCGGTGATCGAACGCGGCCTTCAAAGCGATCTTGTCGGAGAGCAGCATTCCATTGCCGAAAACGTCCCCACTCATATCGCCGATTCCGATGACGGTGAAAGTGTCTGTCGCGGTGTCGATTCCGATCTCGCGAAAATGCCGGGACACACTTTCCCATGCTCCGCGGGCGGTGATACCCATCGCCTTGTGGTCGTAACCCACAGTGCCGCCTGATGCGAAAGCATCTCCGAGCCAATATTTCCGTTCCAGGGCAACCTCGTTGGCGAGATCGGAGAACGACGCGGTTCCTTTGTCTGCTGCAACTACGAAGTAGGTGTCGTCCTGGTCGCGTCGGACCACCCCGGCTGCAGGAATTACTGCGCCGCCGCCTATGTCGAGATTGTCGGTCAGATCGAGCAGCGACGCGATGAACTCGCGGTAGCACTGGCGAACCTGTTGTGGTGTGGGGTCCGAGTGGGTCACGACGAAGCCGCCTTTGGCTCCGGCGGGGACGATGACTGCATTCTTGACCGATTGGGCTTTGACCAAGCCGAGTATTTCTGTGCGGTAGTCGTCGGGCCGGTCGGAGTAGCGAATTCCTCCCCGCGCGATCGCATCGAATCTCATATGCACGCCGTGGACGTCGGAGCCGAAAACGAATGCTTCCACCCGAGGGCGTGGTTTGGGAAGAAAGTCGATGGACTCGGCATCGAGCTTGATACTCAACGCCTTTCGCGGCCTCGGTGCGCTGTACATGTTCGTGCGCGTGGTTGCCCGAATGGTGGTCAAGAGTGATCGAAGTATCCGGTCGGCGTCCAGTCCGGACACAGTTTCGATGATGCGCGCCGCCGCGTCGTCGACAGCGTCGATCTGACCAGCTGTTGCTGCATTCTTCGGGTCGAGTCGCGTTTCGAACAACCGAACCAACGCCTTAGCCGCGTCGGGATGTGCGGCGAGGACAGTCTGCATATGTGTACGGGTATAGGGCAAGCCTGCCTGGCGAAGGTACGCGGCGTAGGCCCGGATGATCGTGACCTGTCGCCATTCCAACTGGGCGGTCAGGATCAGCTTGTTGAAGCTGTCGATGTCGAGCTGACCGAACCACGCAGCATGGAACGCGTCGGCGATCCGGTCTGTCAGGTTCGTACTACCGAGAAGCGCAGGCGGCATTGTGACGGTGAGGTCGTAGATCCTGGCTGCATAGCCCGCACGTGCATTGAGGAGGTACGGACGCTCGTCGACAGCGTCGATTCCCATGCTGTGGAGGATGGGAAGCACCCGGTGCAGTGGCGCTGCAGAGTCGATCGTGCGGATCCGAACATGATGAGTGGGCTGCCCGGTCTGCCCGTCGAGCGACTCCGATCCGATGTGGACGGAAATGCTGCCGCGCTCGAGACCGTGTATGGCAACGATGTCGGCGGCCGCGATCTCGGGAACACAGTCGTCGACCAGCGATGCGGGTATGCGTCGTAGATAGTCGTCGAGTGCATCGCTTGGAACCGACTCGGCGAGCTCACGTACGGTGTTGGCCCACTGATGAATTCGCGCTTCGTCGATGTAAGTCTGGTCAGTCACGGTGTTTGCTTGTCCTCGTCGAGTTGCGGGTCGAGTTGCTGGTGCCGAGCCCGTCCACCGGGTACCGGGCGAAAGATGATGGACTGCCCGGGTCTGGCTTGCGCGAGCGAATCGAGATCGTCGTCGACCACGGTGCCGATCACCGGATAACCACCGGTGATGGGGTGATCGGCCAAGAAGACGACTGGCTCTCCACTCGGCGGAACTTGAATGGCGCCCAGCGGCATGCCTTCGGTGGGCAGTTCCTTGTCGTTGAGGCGTATCAACGACGGAAAACCGGGGTTGCGGATCAGGCGGGCACCTACTCGGTCGGTGTGCTCGCTGATTTCCCACCGTCCGACAAAGAGATCGTCGGGGTCGGCGAACCAGTCTTCTCGCGGACCGAGCATCACGTGCGCGATGACCGGTGCCGTCGTGATCACAGGCACCGGTGCTACATCGACGGGTGACGGACGGTCGCTTTCCGACCCGATCGCCAAATCCACACCGGCGCTCAGTGGTTCGGGGCCGATGCCGGAGAGAGTGTCTCGGCTGCGCGAACCCAACACGGCCTCGACGTCGAAACCTCCGCGGACCGCCACGTAGACCCGGAGGCCGGCCTCTGCCATGCCGAGCCGAAGAGTTTGTCCGGCGGTGAGGTGGATGACCGTCGAATGCCCCATCGGTGTCCCGTCGACGGTGATCGGGGCTGGGGCTCCGGTCACCGCGAGAGTCGCCGCCGAGGCAGCGTGCAATTCGAGGCCGCCGAGTAGACATTCGATCGATGCTGCTGTGGCGACATTGCCCACCAGGCGGTTGGCAAGCGCATGTGAACCTCTGTCGGCGGCGCCGGACACTCCGACGCCGGATGCGAACCATCCCGGTCGACCCAAGTCCTGGAGCGTGCTCAGGGGTCCGGTCGCGACCACTCGAAGGGTGCGGTGTGCTGTCATCGGAGGTCCTCCGCGACGAACCGCACGCTGCACCCAGGTGTGATCAGTGCAGGCTGCGGGTTCTCCAGGTTCCAGGTTTCCACAGTGGTGTGCCCGATGAGCTGCCACCCGCCCGGCGAACGGCGTGGGTACACGGCACTGTAACCGTCTGCGAGAGCGACGGATCCGGCCGGAACGGCCGTTCTGGACTGCTCGCGTCTCGGCACCGCCAGTCCTGATTCGCTGGACTCCAGGTAACCGAATCCTGGTGCGAATCCCACGAACGAGCATCGCCATAGTCGGCGCGTGTGTTCGACGATCACGTCGTCGACCGAGATACCCAACATCCGTGCCACAGGCTCGAGATCGTCGCCGCTGTAGGTGACCGGGATGTGTACGACGTCCGCCTCGTCCGCTGCGGCGAAAGACGTCGGCTCGAAGTCGGCCAGTAACCTGTGCAGGCGTTGCTCGAGCTCACGTAAATCGGTTCGTGGGTCGGTCGTGATCAGGACTGTCTGCGCCGCAGGAAGCACATCGCTGACGCCATCGACGTGCGAGCGGCGAAGCAAGTCGGTCAACGCATCGACAGTGGTGCGATCCACGGGTTCCAGCAGCAACGCGCGACTTCCGGCCGGGCGGAACACTATTCGACGATCCGCAGTCACGTCGTTCATCGGGGAGCCTCGATCGGGATCTGGTTTTCGCGCAAGCATGTCCTGATTCTTTCGAGAATCTCGACACAGTTGGGGGAGTCTCCGTGGATGCAGATGCTGTCGGCACGGACCTCGACAGTGCCGCCGTCGGAGGTCTCGACTGTTCCTGTCGTCGCGAGCGCAAGCGCCTGCTCGACCGCTGCCTCTACTCCGAGCAGTGCGGAGGCGTTGCTACGGGGCGCGAGCGAACCGGTGGACAGGTAGGCGCGGTCGGCGAAACCCTCCGAGTTGAACGTAGCGCCGGCATCGAGGGCTGCCCGGTGCAGACTGCTTTCCGCAGGCCCCATGATCGCGAGGTCCGGGTTGTAAGCGATTGCGGCCGCGACGATCGCCTGGGCCATGTCGAAATCGATGGAAGCCGAATGGTACAGAGCGCCATGCGGTTTGACGTAGGTGACGGTGCCACCGGCTGCCTTCGCGATGGCGTCGAGGGCGCCTATTTGATACAAGGATTCATCGCGGAGTTCGGTAGCAGTCAACGCGAGCGCACGTCGTCCGAACCCCACGAGATCGCGATAGCCGATATGCGCACCGATACGGACTCCGTTACGAACCGCGCGGTCGCAGGTCCGGCGCATGATGGACGGATCACCCGCGTGAAATCCGCACGCGACGTTGGCGCTGGTGACGAGGTCCAGCAGAGCGTCGTCGTCGCCGAGTCGCCACTGCCCGAAGCCTTCTCCGAGATCGCAGTTGATGTCATACGCCACGGTGATCACCCGCGACGTGTCGATCGGGCTGGTCGGTGATGAGCATGTGTCCCGGCGCGTGAGTGATTGCAAACGGGACACCCGAAGCCAGGATTGCTGCTTGTGGAGTGACGCCGCACGCCCAGAACACCGGCACATCGCCGTCATGGAAAGTGACACGGTCACCGAACTGTGGTCGGTCGATATCGTCGATCAGCAACGAGCCGGGATCCCCGACATGCACCGGTGCGCCGTGTGCACCGGTCATCGTGTTCGACGCCGTCACGGCTTCGGCCACCATCGATGCGGGGACCGGACGCATCGATACCACCAGTGGACTGCTGATTCGGCCGCCAGGCCGACACTGACGCTGCGTTGTGTACATCGGGACGTTGACGCCTTGTTCTCGATGCCGCAATGGAATTCCCGCCTCGACGAGGACGGTTTCGAAGGTGAACGAACATCCGATGTGGAAGGACACCAGATCATCGCGCCAGAACTCCGTGGCGTCACCGACTTCCTCGGCGAGTTGGCCGTTTCGCCAGATTCGGTAGGCGGGATAATCGGTGCGCAGATCGGCGTCAGGGGCGAGAGTTGTTGTGTACGAACCTTCGTCGCTGATATCGAGGACCGGACACGGCTTCGGATTGCGCTGCGCGAAAAGAAGGAAGTCGTACGCCCAGTCCCGCGGGAGCGAAATCAGGTTGGTCTGGGTGAAGCCGGCCGACCACCCTGACGTCGGCGCAATTGTGCCCTGCCGGAACAGTTTCCGTGCCTCCGACGGATGCAACGACTCGGACTGATCGAAACGCTGCGTGGTGGTCATTTGAGTTCGATTCCGGCGGTCTCCGGCAAACCGAAGAGGGCGATCACCGCGATCACGTAGCCCACAGCACCGAAGATCATCGCGCCACCCAGGCCGAGCGCGGTGGAGGCCATGAAACCGACGATGGTGGGGAATACCGCGCCAAGGGCCCGGCCGAAGTTGTAGGTGAAACCTTGACCCGTTCCGCGGTATTCGGAGGGGTAGAGCTCGGAAAGGAACGATCCGAACCCGGAGAAAATGGCGGACGTACAGAAGCCCAAGGGGAAACCGAGCAGCATGACCAGTGTGTTCGCGCCGTCAGGCACTTGGGTGTAGCACACCATGAACACCACCGACAGGCTCGCGAACAACTGCATGGTGCGCTTACGCCCGAGTTTGTCGGCGAGAATTCCTCCGGAGACGTAGCCCATGAAGGCCCCGCTGATCAAGATGAAGAGGTACCCGCCCGTGCCGACGACATCGAGTTCGCGACTCTTCTTCAAATAGGTCGGAAGCCACGACGCGAGTGTGTAGTAACCGCCCTGCACGCCTGTCGCCAACAGCGAGGCGAAGAAGGTGGTGCGCAACAAGTCGCGGCGGAAGATGGCCCTGAACGAACCCCGTTGCTTACCCGCGGATTCGCGCTTTGCGGTCACGGCCTCCGTGTCGGTCACATGACGACGGACCCAGATGATCAACAGTGCCGGCATCGCACCGGTCCAGAACAGCACACGCCACGCGATGTCTTCGCTGAATACCTGGAAAACGATCGTGTAGACGAGAACCGCCAGCCCCCATCCGACAGCCCATGCGCTCTGCACGTACGCGACAGCCCGTCCCCGGTACTTGGGTTTCGCGTACTCGGCGACAAGAATTGCACCGGCCGCCCACTCTCCGCCGAAGCCGAGGCCCTGGAACGCCCGGAACACGAGCAAGGTTTCGAAGTTCGGCGCGAAGCCGCACAGCACCGTGAATATCGTGTACGTGGCGACAGTCACCTGGAGTGTCCTGACGCGGCCTATCTTGTCGCACAGAATGCCCGCCAACGCTCCACCCAGCGCCGACACCACAAGCGTGACAGTGGTGAGCAATCCGGCTTCGCCGGTGCTGATAGCGAAGTAGGACGCGATGGCACCAAGCGCTAGTGGCAGGACTTGGAAGTCGTACGAGTCCAGTCCATAGCCGCCGAAGGCACCGAGGAAACGCGCGGCGCCCCTTGCCGCTCATCGTCCTGAACCAGTCGAACGGTCTGTCCGCGGTGTCCTGCGCTTTCGGCTCCACCGGGTCGATCGTTGCTTTGTCCATTGTGTGCCTCACGAGTGGGGGTTGGAGTGATCCAGCTCTCATCACAGTAGAGGATCGTTGAACGATCCGGCAATACCTCAACTGAATCGTTTACATTGAGGACACTTGCCAGCCCCGGCGGGTAAGCTTCGTCCCAGGTTCGATCGACGGGGAGCAGCTCACGATGGTGACACCACTGCACGCGACAGATAAGACGTACTCGGCGCTGAGCTCGCGACGTGGACTTCTCGATCGAGGTAGCCGCAGCACTCAGATTGCAGACATCGTGAGGTCGTGCATTCTGGAGGGCGCGTTCAGACCCGGCACGCGCTTGTCCGAACCGGACATCTGCTCAGCTCTCGGCGTATCACTTAACACGCTGCGAGAGGCGTTCAAGTCGCTTGTCGAAGAACGGCTCGTCGTCCATGAGCTCAATCGAGGAGTGTTCGTCCGCGTCCCTACGCCTGACGACGTCGCTGAGCTCTACAGCTGCCGACGCATCATCGAAGGCTCGGCAGTCCGTGGTCTCGATATCGAAACTGCTGACCTCTCAGCTCTGCGCAGCGCACTCACGGACGCCGATGCCTATGCAGCAGTTGAGGATTGGACGGGCGTGGGAGACGCCGACATCACCTTTCACAAGGCAATATCCGCGCTCAACAACAGCAAGCGGCTGGACAGGCTGATGAACGACGTCTGGAACGAACTCAGACTGGTTTTCCACGTGATGGACGATCCCCACACCTTTCACCAGCCCTACCTGGAGCGAAATCACACGATCTTCGATCTGATTACAGAAGGCGAGATCGCGAGCGCAGAACGCGTGTTGTCCAGCTATTTGAGCGACGCCGAAACGCAGATTCTCGCGGTCTACACAGCAGAAATTCGCTAGGGGAGTACGGCCGGGTCGGCTATCGACCCGATGAGTGGGTATCAGGCGAGCGCCGGTGCTGGGGCTTCGTCGGCGGGCTCGTCGTCTGCTTCTTCCTCGACGGCTGCCAGATGCGCCTTCACAGCAGCTATACCTGGAAGTAACCCGCTCGACAGTGCGGCCAAGAGATAGCCGACGATCGGCACCCATGCCGCGATTGTCAACGCATGCAACAGTTCCGACTGCGTATAGCGTCCAGCGGCGTCGAAGAACAGCACACCGGTAACGGCGATACCAAGTGCTCCACCCACCTGCTGGAATGTTCCAAGTACCCCGGAAGCCGCGCCGGAATCCTTCTGATCGACTGTGGCCAGGGCGATGTCGAGCAGTGGGACGACCATGACGGTGAGGCCGATCCCCGCGACGGCCATCGGGACGACCGTGTCCCACCCTGAGTAGTCGGTCCCGGTGGAGTTGAAGACATAGATGGTCCAGCCCGTGCCGACGGCCATCAGAGTGCCGCCGACTGCCGGCAAAATACGACCGAGTCGTCCGACCAGCGCTGCCGCAATGCCGGCCGCAACGATGGCGCCGATGCTGAACGGCAGCGTCAGCGCACCGGAGGCGATTGCCGTGAAGCCGAGGCCGGTCTGCACATACAGGGCAAGGATCAGGAAAAACGAATTGATCGAACCCTGGAACAGGAACTGGATAGCGAGGCCACCGGTGAAACCGCGGTTGGCGAACAGCCGCAGCGGCATCATTGCGCTCTCTTCGCTGTGGCGTCGTTCGTTGAGGACGAAGAGCGCCAGCACCACGGGCGACAGTGCCATCAGCACGAACGACCAGATCGGCCACCCGAGCTGGCGCCCCTCCACCAGCGGGTAGACGAGCAGCAAGATGCCGCCAACGGCCAAGAGGACTCCGAGCGGATCCAGCGGCGACGGACGTTCGGATTTCGAGTTGGGCACGAGGAACACCGCCGCAATCACGATGATGATCCCGATCGGAATATTGATGAAGAAGATGGCCCGCCAGCCGCCGCCGAGCGGGTTGTTCGTGACCAGCCAGCCGCCCAGGACGGGCCCGATAACCGCGGCCATCGCTGTGATGACGCCGATCACCGCGAAGATCTTCGCGCGCTCGCGTGGTTTGTACAGCACTTGGACGCTGGCGAGCACCTGCGGCACCATCAGCCCGGCGAAGAGCCCCTGGGCTACGCGGGACGCGACCAGGGTCTCGCCGTTCTGTGCGATCGACGCTGTAAGCGACGCGATCGTGAAACCGGTTATGCCAGCGATGAATACACGCTGCCGACCGTAACGATCGCCGAGTCGACCCGACGTGATGAGTACGCCGGCGAACGCGAGTACGTAGCCGCTCACAATCCACTCGAGCTGAGACGGTGTACTGCCGAGGTCCTCCTGGATCGCGGGCAGCACGACATTGACGATTGTGACGTCCATGAGATCCATGAACATCGCGAAAGTGAGAACGGCCATCGCAAGGCCGCGCAAGCGTGTCGTGACGGGCAGATTAGCCCGGGTGTATGACAAACAATATTTCGTCTATTCACGCCCTCAGCCTGGGCCGTTGGGATTGGCCATGTCGTACGCACGGCAGAGCATCTTCGGAACGACCATCCGCCATGCATCGACGACCAACTCGCGGGCCTCGGCCGGGTCGAGCGCCTCGAGCTTCGCTTGGACCCAGTTGAATCGAAGGTCCGATTCCGTGGGCAGTTGAAACCTGCTTGGCTCGCTCGCTACTAGCGCAGCGCGCTCATCTTTCGGAAACGCGAACCCCATAACGGTCTCGTCCAGCGAAAACGCAACGTAGACAATCTGCTTGACGCGAAACTTCAATCGGCCACGGACGTACACCTCGTACGAGCGCTCCAAGCCGGCCCCGAGTGGTCTCACGTCCTCGATTACCGCCATGTTCACTCCGCCGTTCTGGCTTTGCGCTGATTCGCATTGAAGCGTGCTTTCTTCTGGCGATTCCCGCAGGTGTTCATGTCACACCATCTGCGGGTACGGCTTTGGCTGGTGTCGAAGAAGGCGGCTCGGCAGGTCGGCGATGCGCACAAGGCCAATTTTCCGTCTCGTTCGCCGGAGATGATGCTGATCGCGTCTGCGGCAACGACTCCGAGGGCATCTTCTACGCGGGACGCTGAGCTGAGTAGCCATTCCCGGTTGCTCTCGGGTGTCAGGACAGCCGCCGCTCGACCCGCGATGCTGCAGCGGTTGATCACGTGGACAGCAGACGCAGGGGGAGCGTCGCCGATCGCGGTCGCTGTCGCGGCGGCGTGAATCGATTCCCGCAGGTCCCAGGCACGCTCGAGTTGCGCGGTGGTGCAGGAGTCCACCGCTAGACCGTTGAGGACCAGCCAGTCGACGAGTCGGTGCGGCGTGGGAATGCGCTCGACAGCCTCGCCGTGACGCTCCGACAGAGTCCCCGTGAAGCAGGTCGCGAGCACGCTACCGAGGCGAAAGTCGGGGTATTCAGCAGGCATGGAACCACCTTAGCTGGTTGCGCCCAGGATCATGGAGGTGTTAGAACCGTCTTAGACGGTTCGCAGAACGAGCCGTTGCCACAACCGCATCGGAGGCGCACCTTCATGAACAGTCCAACCGACGACGTGCGAGCGTTCGAAGCCCATGCAACCGACGCTGACCTCGACGATCTGCGCGCGCGATTGGCCGCGGCGCGGCTACCAGAGGCCGAGACTGTCTATCGCGCCGCGCCCGACCGTCGCCGCTGGGCACAGGGTGTTCCACTCACCGACCTCGTCGATGTCGTGAACTATTGGCGCACCGAGTACAACTGGCGGTCGTTCGAAGAGCGCCTCGATCGGATCGGCCAGTTCCGCACGACCATCGATGACGTCGGAATCCACTTCCTGCACCGCAGATCCGCGCGCGCAGATGCCACTCCGCTGGTCTTGACGCACGGGTGGCCAGGCAGCATTGCCGAATTCATCGATGTGGTCGACGAGTTGGCAGATCCGAAGGATTCGGACGCGCCGGCATTCCACGTCGTGGTCCCGTCGCTCCCCGGCTTCGGTTACAGCGACAAGCCGGCCACGACCGGATGGGGCACCGAAAAGATCGCGGCGGCATGGGTGGAACTGATGGGAAGGCTCGGCTACGGCAAGTTCGTCGCCCACGGCGGCGACTGGGGAGGGGTGATCACGACAATCCTCGGCGCAAGGTTCCCGGACCATGTTCTCGGCATCCACACCACGCTCGCGCAGGCGCCGCCCGGGTTGACAACGGACATGTTGACGGCAAGCGAGCGCAAGTGGACCGAGGAGACCCGCGACTTCTGGCGCAACCGCACGGCGTACGCGAAGCAGCAGGCGACCCGACCGCAGACGATCGGCTATTCGCTCGTCGACTCACCGGTTGGGCTGCTTGCCTGGATCCTCGACAAGTTCGCCGAGTGGACTGATACCGAAGACAGCCCGTTCGAAACGATTTCCATGGACAGCGTTCTCGACGACGTCACCCTGTATTGGCTGACGAGGACCGGGGCATCAGCCGCCCGCATCTACTACGAAAGCCACAACTCGCTCGACCCTGAACTTCGAGTCGACGTCCCGTCGGCCATCACTACCTACCCCCGGGACATCGAGAAGAATCCGCGTCCCTGGGCACAGGAGCGGTTCCGACAGATCGTCCGATGGAGGGCGCCGGAATCGGGCGGACATTTCCCGTCGCTCGAGATGCCTGAGTATTTCGTCACGGACCTGCAGGAAGGCCTCGCGGCGGTGCTGGCAGCTAATCGGTGAAGTGGGCGGGCTGACGGGACTCGTAGGGGTCGAAAGTCGGGAGGACGCTGTGTATTGCCGCCGCTGCCAAGCTGACTATTTCTTCGATCAGTTCGGTCCGCGACAATTCGATGCTCCCGTCCAGCCAGTCGCGAACGGCCTGCGCAGCCCCGGCCACGAGGATCAGGGCTCCCATATTCAGGCGGATGCGTTCCCGCTCCGTCACTTTCAGGTCCGCGATCGTGACGTCGATGAGCAGGACTGCCATTTCGTGCTCGGTCCGGCGAACCGTATCCCTCAGTTGGTCGCCGCCGAGAGTGTCCACGAAGAGTCGCGCGTTGCCCGGATCTTCGATCAGAACCGACATGACTCCGACTACCGCATTGTGGAGTCGGCCGACCATGCCGGTGCCCGGCGACTGCGAGGACGTCGCGACGGCTGCTGTCAATTGCTCGATGAGTCGTTCGACGAGGGCAACGAAAAGATCGTTTCGGGTGTGAAAGTGCTCGTAGAAATAGCGCTTCGACAAACCTGCCCGTGCGCTGATGTCGTCGACGGTTACCGAAGCGAGGGTCCCATTCGCGAGCGCCGCGAGCCCGGCGTCGAGTAAGGCGTCACGACGCTGCCTTACGCGATCAGCTGCACTAACTCCGCGGAAAGGCCGGACCACGACGACTGGATCGGTCATGCTCAATGTTGACACACAGAGTTGCCTCGCCATAGCTTTAGTAGGAACTGTCGAGTTCCTAGTTTGAACCAGATGCGCTTGACGAGTGCACAACGTGGGAGTCGGCAGGAAGTCGCACCCCTTCTAGCAGGCAGTAGGACATGGGAACAATCACTTTCGTTTCACACGACGGCGAGTCGCACGAGGCTGACATAGTCGAAGGGCAGTCGCTGATGCAGATCGCTACAAGCAACGGCGTGGCGGGTATCGATGGTGACTGCGGCGGCGAATGCGCATGCGGGACTTGCCACGTCATCGTCGAGAGCAATTGGATGAGCTTGACGGGTAAGACGGGCGAGGACGAAGAGCAGATGCTCGAGATGACGCCCGAGCGCGAAGCGACCTCGCGACTGTCGTGCCAAATCGAGGTCACAGAGGCCATGGACGGTATGACCGTCAAACTCCCCGAATACCAGATGTAGCCCCCGACGCCATTCAAGCCACAGCGAGGTTATCGAAATGATCAAAGTGTTCGGTCAGGCGAAGAGCATCAAGGTGTTCGGTCAGGCGAAGAGCAAGGTCGAGACTGTCGTCCCTATCCACTTGCTGGTCCGCGGAGCTCATCTGTACAACCGCGCACGTCGCGTCGTAGACAAGAGCGAAAGATCACCCGTCTTCGTCGAGACACCGATTCCGGATGGCGCGAACGTCAAGCTTGCGGACATCGATACGGGCAACCCGTTCCTGTATCGGCAGGGGCAGTGGCTGTCACATTTCAAGCGACTACGTGACGACGCGCCGGTGCACTACCAAACGAAGGGTCCTTTCGGACCGTTCTGGTCGGTCACACGCTACGACGACATCCTCGCCATGGACAAGAACCACCACCTGTTCTCGGCCGAGCCGTACATCTTCATGGGCAAGCCGCCAGCAGGATTCGACATCGCGATGTTCATCGCGATGGACCCGCCGAAGCACGACGTTCAGCGGCAGGCAGTACAGGGTGTCGTGGCACCCAAGAACCTCAAAGAGATGGAACAGCTGATCCGTTCTCGGGTGCAGGAGGTACTCGATGGGCTGCCGGTCGGCGAGGCCTTCAACTGGGTGGATCGGGTATCGATCGAGCTGACCGGCCGCATGCTCGCGACCCTGCTGGACTACCCGTACGAAGATCGTCGAGAGCTCACAGTGATCTCCGATTTGGCTTCGGGCGTGCCGGCGGCGACGGGCGGTACGTCCGACCTCGACGAAACGTTCAACTACGCCGTCCCCCTTCTGCGCAAGGTCATGCATCTCTGGCACGACAAGGCCGCACGCATCGCAGCCGGTGAGACTCCCGGCTTCGACCTGCTGAGCCTCATGCTTACGGACGACGAGACGAAGAACCTGATCGACCGTCCGATGGAGTTTCTCGGCAACTTCCTGCTGCTGGTAGTGGGTGGCAACGACACCACACGCAACTCGATGTCCGGCGGCGTGTTAGCGCTGAACCAATTCCCCGACGAGTTCGTCAAGCTCAAGGCCAACCCGAAATTGATCCCGAACATGGTCTCGGAGATCATCCGTTGGCAGACGCCGCTGGCGTACATGTGCCGCCGGGCCAAGGAAGACACTGTGCTCAACGGTCAGCACATTCGCAAAGGCGACAAGCTCGTCATGTGGTACTCCTCGGGCAACCGCGACGAGCGTCACTTCGATCGCCCGAACGAGCTTGTCATCGACCGCTCCAATGCTCGCAGTCACATCGCCTTCGGCTTCGGAATTCACCGATGCATGGGTAACCGTCTCGCAGAAATGCAGTTGCGCATTCTGTGGGAGGAACTGCTCGAGCGTTTCGAGGACATCCAGGTTGTGGGGGAGCCGGAGATCGTGCAGTCCAACTTCGTTCGCGGCTACTCGAAGATGATGGTCAAGCTCACCGCGAAGCAGCCGGCCTGACCGGTGGATGGCGAGCGAGAGAAGCAACATATGGAAAGCGGCAGGGCGATCGTCATCGGCGCCAGCCATGCTGGCGCCCAAATCAGCGCAAGCCTGCGCCAAGAGGGGTGGGTAGGGGAGATCTTGGTCATCGGCGACGAGGGCGCGTTGCCGTACCACCGCCCGCCGCTGTCCAAGACCTACCTCTCGGGCAAGTCGAGCCTCGATGACTTGCTCATCCGCCCGGCAGGCTTTTACGAGAAGCAGAACATCACCTTCAGGCATGCCCGCGTCGCGCGTATCGACCGTCAGGCACGAACCGTCACGCTGAGCGACGGCGACGAAATCGGCTACGAGAAGCTCGCACTGTGTGTGGGTGCCCGCCCGCGTCTCCTAGCGATCGAGGGCGTCGAGTTGGCCGGCGTGCATTACTTGCGCGATGCCGCCGACATCGAACGGATCCGCGGTGGACTCACCGACGCCACTCGCGTCGTCATCATCGGTGCCGGCTACATCGGCTTGGAGACCGCAGCCTCGCTGCGAACGCTCGGCGGCGTCGAAGTAACGGTTCTGGAAACCGCTGAACGCGTGCTGCAACGCGTGACCGCGCCCGAAGTCTCGAGCTTTTACGCGCGGGTTCATCGCGAGGAAGGTGTGGAACTACGCACTGGAGTCACGGTCGAAGCCATCGAGGGAGACGAGCGTGTTCGTGGCGTGCGCCTCGCTGACGGTGAGTTGATCGAAGCCGATCTGGTCATCATCGGTGTCGGCGTGGTACCCAACACCGAAATCGCCGAGGCTGCAGGCCTTTCCGTGGACAACGGCATCGTGATCGACGGCTGCAGCCTGACCAGCGATCCTGACATAGTCGCAGCCGGCGACTGCGCCAGCTACTTCATTCCCCGCTACGACCGCCACCTTCGCCTCGAATCTGTACCCAACGCAGGCGAGCATGCCAAGGTGGCTGCCGCGACCATGTGCGGGAAACCGAAAACAATCTCCGCGCTGCCGTGGTTCTGGTCGGATCAGTACGAACTCAAGCTTCAGATAGCCGGACTCAACGACGGCTACGACAGCGTGGTGCTCCGCGGAGATCCGGACAGCGGCCGCAGCTTCGCCTGCTTCTACTTCAAGCAGGGCGAGATGATCGCGGCCGATTGCGTGAACCGGCCGAAAGAATTCATGTTCAGCCGGCGCGTCATCAACGAGCGACTGCCCATCGATCGGAATCAGCTCGCTGATCCGGAAAGCTCCCTGAGCGAGCTACTGAAGACGCCCCAATCCGAAAGAGCATGACGCCGTTCGACTTCCGATACTCTGGCCGACACACTTCGAAAGGTCGATCATGAAGTTCTCACTTCGGACGTTCGCAGCTATCGCTGGACTTCTTCTGTTCTTCCTCTCTGCTTCCGCTACGGCCAGTGCCGCACCCACCGATGTTTCCGGGACGGCCAGCGTCTCAGGGAACACGGTCACGTCAGTGATCAGCAACAACTCCGGCGGGCAAATCACCTGCGGGATTGCTGGCTTTCCCGCTGGGACAGTCGATCCGAACATGTCACGGCCGACGTTCGGCCTCACCTATACGGATGTTCCGGCTAGCGGAACAGCTCCCGTGGTGTTCGAAAACGTGCCGAACGGTACCTACGATATTCACTGGAAGTGTGTGAACGTGGGCTTCACCGAGGGATGGGCGACGTTCAACGCCCAAGACACTACGAAGACTGCTGAACCGGCCACCGTTACGGTGCCGAACAATCAAATCTGCATCTTCGGATCGGCCTGCATCTGACCCGAAACATCGGCGTTCGGTTCGGAGAATCGTGTGGCGAGGTCCGTGCTGACCAATCCCGAAAGTATGGCTGCACACTCAGGTAAGAATGTTGGCACTCGAGGATTCGATTGGAGTGCCGCCGTGGAAGTCGCGTTGCCCCTCGTCGCCGACGTCGAGCGTGATATCGACAACCCCGGCGAAGGTCGAGCCGCGACGAAGTGCCCGCGGCGCGACGGTGTTTGAACAATGGCGCTCGAGATCGACGTGCGTCCCTCGGACGAGCCGCTGATCGACTGCGTCTGGCGCGGACGCAGCACCGGTGTCGGCATCCTCGACTCGGTCGCCTCCAGTCATTGGCATCTGGTGGTGAGCGATGTTTGCGGCCAGGTAGGGGTCAGTGTGCACGGACCCGAAAGTCGGCATGTTGCAACGCCGCTCGCTGTCGAGGCGACCTGGGTCGGTATCAGGTTTCGGCTCGGAGTCATGCTGCAGGACGTCCCGATCCCGAGTCTGGTCGACGGCGGGATCGTACTTCCCGACGCGTGCCACAGATCGTTCTGGTGGAGGGGCGGCACCTGGGAGCGTCCGACGTTCGAAAACGCAGAAGGATTGGTCACTCGGCTGGCGCGAGAAAATCTGATCGGGCGGGAGCCGCTCGTCGTCGACGCTTTGAACGGACGTATCGGCTCGCGGTCGCTACGTACATTGCAACGAAGGTTCTACTTGGCGACTGGGCAGGCTCGCAGAGCGGTGCAGCAGATAGAGCGGGCGAGGCTAGCCGCCGTGCGGTTGAGGGAAGGTGCTACCCCGGCCGCTGTGACGTACGAACTCGGCTATTACGACCAACCGCATCTGACCCGATCGGTCCGACGCTATCTGGGCCGAACGCCCGCGGAGCTGGCCTTTCCCAGGCAAGACGAGCAGCTGTCACTTCTGTACAAGACCGATGCAGCCGGGGCCGCCTACCTTGACCATCGACCGTCTTCGAGATCGAGTAGAAGCAGGGTGACGATGTCGGCAATGAGAAACGAGATAACCGCCGAACGCAGGCGTCAGGGATTACTGGCGCACACGGAGCGGCTGGCCGAATGTGTCGGCGCGTCAAGCAGTGACGCAGTGGTACCGACTTGTCCGGGCTGGACTGTCGCCGATCTGGTTTCCCATGTTGGGCAGACCCTCCCTTGGGTGTCCGACATCATCGAGCGTCGCATCGTCGACCCCTCCGAGCTGCCCACCGAGATGGCGACCGTGCCCTCCGATCCGGACGACTGGCCTGCCTGGCTGACCGATGGTGCGGCCCGCGCGGCCGGGGCCTGCTCCGACGAAGCGCTCGATGCGCCCGTGTTCAACGCGGCAGGCGATGAGCGCACGGGAGGAGAGTTCTGGCTGTCCAGTCTCCTCAACGAGGCGGTCGTGCACGGCGCCGACGCGGCCTTCGCGGCTGGTAGAGACTACGACGTCGATAGCGATATCGCCGCGGCCTTGATCTCCAATCACCTGACGATGCTCACGTCGCCTACCTGGGCGGTCCAACGCTCGGAGTCTGCCAACGCTCTGCGCGGCACAGGCGAAACGCTGCGCTGGCGCCCCACCGACGAACTCGGTGTCGGCGAGGTAGGAGAGTGGTTCATCGAACGCGGCCCCGACGGCGCTAGCTGGCAGGCGCGATCTGGCGATGCGGATGTCTCTGTCGAGGGCCCAGCACGATCTCTACTCCTCGTTCTGACTCGCCGTCGGCGGCTGACCGACGAGGCCGACAACGTCACAGTCCGCGGAAATTCAGACCTTGTCCAACACTGGATCGAGCACTCCGCTCACTCGGCCGACTAGCCGTCTCCGGACGCGGGGTTGACCTATCAATTTTGACCGTTCCCGATCGCGCGGCAGATGTTGCGGGTATTGAGCGTCCCTCCTGGTCGACGTGTCGTCCTCGCCGCCGGGGGAGTCGGTGCACCGTTTTCATGCGGCGGATCTCGAGGCGGCGAATCTTCCGGGGGACAGATGAATCTTCCTGCGCGACGGTAGATTGCGTGCCATGACTGGTGCCAGGCAGACAGTGACGTCCACCGATGGAACACCGATCGCCTATCAGCGCGATGGGGCCGGCCGTGCTGTGATTCTCGTCGGCGGCGGCCTCGACGACGGTTCCGAAAATGCCGCTCTTGCAGCGGAGTTGGCGCGCGAGTTCACTGTCTACAACTACGCGCGTCGGGGACGGGCCGACAGCGGGGACACGCAACCGTACGCGGTGCAGCGGGAAATCGAGGATCTGGCGTCGCTGCTCGAGGTGGCCGGCGGGTCGCGCACGTGTTCGGCGCCTCGACCGGTGCTGCGCTCGCCCTGGAGGCTGCGGCGGCCGACCTGCCGGTGGATAGTCTCGTGGTCTACGACGTGCCGTACAGCGTGGAAGCCGAGGCGGTGGCGAGCTGGCGTGAATACCGCGCCAGTCTGGCTGAGTCGCTGGCGCAAGGGCAGATCGACGAGGCGCTCGCGGCCTTCATGCGGCTGGGGGGCGCCACTGACGACGACCTTGCCGGCGCGCGAACGGCGCCGTTCTGGGACGGTCTGCTCAGGCTGGCCCCGACACTCGCCTACGACGCCGCTGTTATCGGCGACGACGGGCCTCCTCCCGCGGAACGCCTTGCCGGCATTCGGCAAGAGACGTTGGTGCTCACCCGATCCACCTCCGACCCGTACATGCCTGCCCTACCTGTCGAATTCTTCGAGGCCGCAGCCGATGCTGTCGCGAAGGCGCTGTCAGTCGTAACCAGGCGGACGATCGACGCACCTGGTCACGCGGTCGACGCAGCGTCCGTCGCCCCGCCCGTCTTGGACTTCTTCGCTGGTTGAGCGCTGTTTCTCCGTTGCGGACCGACCAGAATGGACGGCATGGCGCAGTACTGGAGCGAGTATCCGTTGGCCGAGACAGACGATCAAGTACCCGGCGAACTCCCCGCCGGGCGCTATGTCAGCGTGATCCCGAACGGCCATGGAGCCCTGACCGCATGGGTTGCAGGACCGCACCGGTGTTTCCGAAGACCGTATCCAGCGTCCGCACATCCTCCGGTGAAGGTGACCCGCGGTCATCCGGGCAAGGAACCCGAGGAAGTGTGGTTCGAGCCCTTCACCGAGGAAGACCTCCGGATGGTGAACGACGACGTCAACTCCTACCTCGCAGAAGCGGGGGTCCGTCCGCAACCGCGAGGGTTCGAATGGAATGTGCTTGTCCCCGAAAGCATTAGAGACGGGGAAGACTTGGAACGTGCATTGCGCGCGAAGAACAATTACATCGAGCCGACGGAAGTCTTGACGGCAATCAGGCGCTTGTACGAATCCGTGGTGCGCCAAATTCCGCCGAGTTCCTGACCCAACGCAGTACGCCCGCAGGCCCTGACCAGAAACCAATCGTCGTGCATGTAGGTCAGGTTCGGTTCACTGCCCCACCCGGCCGGTGTCGTAGGCCCACATCGCAATCTCGACCCTGTTCCGGGAGCCGATCTTGGCCAGCAGGCTCGCGACGTGGGTCTTGGCGGTCGTCAAGCTGATGAACAGCTCGGCGGCGATCTCGGCGTTCGTGCGGCCGACGGCGACCAGTTTCAGCACCTGCTCCTCGCGTTGAGTGAGCGGCTCGGTCGGTTGGGTACGGCGTTTCGACGAGGCCCCCGCGGCGAGGGTCGCCAGCAGCCGTCGGGTGATGTTCGGCGCTATCAGGGCATCGCCGACGGCGGCGGCATGGACGGCCTGAACCAGCAGCTCGGGCCCGGCATCCTTGAGGAGAAATCCGAGGGCGCCGGCCCGAAGCGCGCCGTGGACGTACTCGTCCAGGTCGAATGTCGTGATCACCACTACCGCTATCGGGTCCGGGACGTCGCGCCCTGCGAGGAGTTCGGTCACCTCGATGCCGTCCAGCCCGGGCATCCGAATGTCGACCAGGCAGACGTCGGGGCGGAGCCGATGCGCCAGCTCGACGGCGGCCCTGCCGTCGGCGGCTTGGCCGACGACCTCGATGTCGGGCTCGGCGTCGAGGATCATCGACAGGCCGGTCCGCACCAGATCTTGGTCGTCGGCCACCAGCACGCGAACCGTCATCGGGGTATCTCCGTCGGCAGCTCGGCGTCGACTGCCCACCCGCCCTCGGGCATCGGCCCAGCGCGCAGCGTGCCGCCGAGCAGCCGCACGCGCTCGGTCATCCCCAGCAGCCCGAAGCCGTGGGGCGCTGGCCGTGCTGGGTCGATCCGGCCGTCGTCGGTCACGCGGATCCGCAACGTTCCTGCGCCCTCGGCGACCCGGATCTCCACACGTGAGGCGTTTCGGGCGTGCCGCAGCGCATTGGTCAACGCCTCCTGCGCTATCCGGTACACGGCTGCGTCGACCTGGGGCTGAAGTCCGGCCAGATCACCTGCCAACTCGACGTCGACGACAGGGTCCGGGCCGCGGCGGGCGAGGGACATCAGGTCGGCGCAGCCGGGTTGGGGGGAGTACTCCGCCGGTGCTCCGTCGCGCAGCACCCGGACCATCGCCCGCATCTCCGCGAGTGTCCGCGAGGCTTCTCCTTCGATAACCGAAAGCGCCTCGAGCGCCGCTTCGGGTCGCTTCCTCGCCATCGAGCGGCCGGCCTGCGCCTGCACCGTGATTGCGGAGACGTGGTGGGCGACCGAATCGTGCAGCTCGCGCGCGAGGCCGACGCGTTCCTGGCTGCGGACCTGATCGAGCGCCCGGCGCCAACTTTCGGCTCGGTAACGCAACGCCGCTCCTCCCGCCGACGCCGCAGCCAGAACGGCTAGCCCACCGAAGAACTCGGCCGGCCCGGTGTAGTCGGTCGTAACGCTGACCACCGTAGCGACCGCCACCACCGCCAGCCCGATCACGATCTGACGCCCTGAACCCCACCGGACCAGTGCGTAGACGAGAACAAGGATGAAGCTCATCGTGTATAGGCCCACACTTGGGATCCCGGCCAGCTCGCTCGCCAGTCCCAACGCCGTACCGATGCCGAAGGCCACCACGACGCAGACCAACGGATGGGTCCGCCGCCATAGCAGCACCGATGCAAGTCCGACCGTCACGATCGTCACGACCGGCCGCCAGGTGACGTCCTCGCGGAGGGTTCCTTCGAGCAGCGCCATCACCATCAGAACGCCGACCAGTACTCGGTCGCGCCACGTGTGTTCGTGCGCGTCGGCGGCGCGGGGCTCGTCCCATAGCGAGCGCAGGGCGGAAGGGATCACGCGCCAAGCGTAGGGACTGCCGAGGCATCGCAGATCCTCCGGAAGAACGAGACGCCGACCATCCCATCGGCCTAGGTGGGTCCGACCTCGAAGCCGATGTGGCGGAGGCCCGGTCGCGGCGAGGATTCCGGTCATGATCACTGTTCACCACCTGACCAAGAGCTATCGCGGCGTGACCGCAGTCGACGACGTCTCGTTCACAGCACGACCCGGCCGCGTCACCGGCTTCCTCGGCCCAAACGGCGCAGGCAAGTCGAGCACGATGCGGATCATGGTCGGCCTGAGCGCGGCCACCTCCGGCCACGTCGAGGTCCTCGGCGGCCGGTACGCCGACCTGCCGAACCCGGGCATCGAGATCGGGGTACTCCTCGATGCTTCGGCCCAGCACGCCGGCCGGACCGGCCGCGAGGTGCTCACAATCGCGGCCCGCACCATGGGGTTGCCGACCAGCCGGGTGCCCGAGATGTTGCGTCGGGTGTCGCTGACGGAGAAGGAGGGCGACGGCAGGATCCGCAACTACTCCCTCGGCATGCGGCAGCGGCTCGGCATCGCGACCGCTCTCATCGGCGACCCCGCCGTCCTGGTCCTCGACGAGCCAGCCAACGGCCTCGACCCCGCCGGCATCCGCTGGATGCGTGACCTGTTGCGCGACTTCGCCGACCAGGGCGGCACGGTGCTGTTGTCCTCGCACCTTCTGCACGAGATCGAGGTCATCGCCGACGACCTGGTCGTGATCGGGAACGGCCGGATTGTCGCTGAGGGGACCAAGCGGGATCTGCTGTCGACTGCCGGGACCGTCGTCTCGTCCGCGGACAACACCCGGCTCGCCGCCGCCCTCGCGGACGCCGGCATCGGCGCCTCATCCTCGGGCGGAGGCTCGCTCCACACCCATGCCGAACCGCACCACGTCGGCCGGGTCGCCCTCGTGGCCGGAATCGCCCTGACCGAACTGCGCCCCGCGGACGGCGCTGGTCTGGAGGAGATGTTCCTCGAGCTCACCGCGGAATCCCAGCGCGACAGCACCGTTCCCGAAGGAGGGGCAGCAGCATGATTACTCAGACCACGCAGACCACACAGATCGCCGCCCGCGTCGTACAGCCGATCCCGACCACCCGGATCATCGGCGTCGAGCTGCGCAAGATGTTCGACACGCGCTCGGGCTTCTGGCTGCTCATGAGCATCGGCGTCTTCTCGGTCGCGGCGGCCGCAATCGCCATCGTCTTCGTGCCCGAAACCGCGTTCAGCTACGAGACCTTCGCCAGCGCTCTCGGCTTCCCGATGACTCTGATCCTTCCCATGATCGCGATCCTCGCGGTCACCAGCGAGTGGAGTCAGCGCAGCGGACTGACGACGTTCACACTCGTACCCAGCCGGGGGCGGGTCATCGGCGCCAAGGCGATCGCGACCATCACCGTCGGTTTCGTCTCGATGCTGGTTGCGTTCACGATCGGAGCCGTCGGCAACGTGGTCGGCTCCACGATCGTCGGGGTCGACACGGAGTGGAACATCGGACTGGCTCACGCGGCGCAGATCGTCCTGGGCAACTTGTTGGGGATGGCGATCGGTTTCACACTTGGCGTGGCGCTGCGCAACTCCGCAGCCGCCATTGTGGGCTACTTCGTGCTGTCGTTCGTCCTCTCCGGCATCCTGTTGCTGCTCGCACAGGTGAGGGAATCGTTCACCGACCTCCAGCCCTGGATCGACTGGAACTACTCGCAGATCGAACTATTCGAGGGTCAGATCTCCTCGGCGCAGGAGTGGATCCAGATCGGATCGACCACGATGATCTGGATCGTCATCCCGCTCGCCATCGGCCTGGTGTCGCTGCGCCGCTCCGAGGTCAAATAGCCGTTCCATCCGGTCACACTGCCGACGTTGCGCGCGGGACGAATTGGCCTTCACTATGTCTGCGGATCGTGGTGACGCCACCACGAGACGACGTACATGGTCATTGCTGCAACGAGGCCGATCAGTGCCCAGATCGTCACCGACCGATCGATCCAGCTGCCGGGCGGGGGAGCGCCTGGAAGCGCGTTTCGAAGCTGGACTTCGGCGAAGAGCATGATCGCGAACCAGCCCGTGAGCGGTGCGAGGAACGGGCGGCGTCCGCGCACGGTGTTGATCGCCACGAACAGTCCGAGTGCCGGCAGCGCTACGAGGATGGACACGAGCATGATGTCGTAGGCCAACGTGCTCGGTGCGCGGGCCAGGGTGATCTTGTAGCGGAATCCGGTTGTCACGGCCGAATCTGTTGTCGCAGTTTGGGTTACTTCCCAGCCGTAGATGGTGTTCGAGATTCGTGCCGTTGCGGCGATCGGCTCGCGACCGGTCGCCGTTTCGCTCCACACGTCGACGGTCAACCGCTCACTGACGTACCGGTCGAACGGCCACGCCGCCAGATCGCCGTCGGTCGCCATGTTGGTCGAAAGCGTCGAGGGATGGTGACCGGCTGGAAAGACGATGTCGCCGGGTGTTGTGTCGGGATTCAGTCCGACGACCACGGCGTCGCGTAGTCGGCCTCGGTCGTCGAGCAGGTCGTACCCCGGCACGAGCGTGACCGTCACCGCGATCGATTGAACTTCGGGTTGGATCTGCTGCACCACTACATCGACAACGGTCGATTCACGAGCAGCATCGATGGACAGTTGCCGCTGCGTTCCGAATGCAACATCGAACGCGCTGGCGAACAGCACGGCGCCGTACATGGCGACGAGGGAGATTACGATCAGCGGGACGCGAAATCTCCGGACGAACGGCCCACGCTCCGGCATGAGCACCCCTTCGTTCCGCCGCTTCTACCGGCCTTTATTCAACGCTCGGTTGCGTTGTGGCGCGGGAGATTCATTCAAGTCCATATGTCTTGGCCGTGGGGGATTGATCGTTCGACGCGCTCGAACGGCACGCGCATGTCGAGAACCCAGTAACGGCTCCGTCCCAGCGTCGAATCGGCGAAACAATAGAGGATGGATCCCATGGCACACGTACAGCGTTTCGACCACATCGGTATCACCGTCGCAGACCTCGATTCCGCAACGGCGTTCTTTGTCGGGCTCGGCCTCGAGGTGGAGGGCACCGGATCCGTGGAGGGCGAGTTCGTGGAGACCGTCTGTGGCATCCCCGGCGCGCGCTGTGAGATCGCGATGCTGCGCCCGCCCAACGGAGGATCCGGGCTGGAGCTTTCGAGCTTCATCACGCCCGACCACGTGCCAGGATCGCCAACGGCGATGGCCAATGAGCTTGGGCTGCGCAACGTGTCATTCGAAGTCGCCGACCTCCAAGCGGCCGTCGACGCGGTGGCTGCGGACGGGTACGGGCTCATCGGCGGCATCGGCGAGTACGAGAACAGTGTCCGGATGGCCTACGTGCGCGGACCCGAAGGGATGATTGTGTCCTTATTCGAGCAGATTGGCTGATGCGTAGCTGTTTCTCCATCGACGTCGCCTGGTCATCGGTCGGTCAGTGCGACGACCTCAGCCCGCTACCCGGCGACGACGTGGTTCGCACGGTGTACGGCCGGCCGAATTGCGTCGAGACTCCGGGTGCGTACAGCACCGAGTCGGGTGGTCGGCTCGAAACGTTCGGAAGTCCTGCTGCGCCAACGAGTTGGTCGCTGCAGTGGGTGAGGTCGGCGTCCGACAGCTGCCAGCGCCGGTGCACATTCGGTATGTACAGCAGCCGCCCAGCCAATGATGTATGGAGACCCCACCGCGCCGTGAGAAATACGGCAAGCGCGTCGTCGGACAGGTCGCGCGATCCGCGGACCACCCCAAAATCTGTTGTGACGCCGCGGAGCGGGGGCGCCAAGCGCGTACTTCGGTAGGCAATCTCAGAACCGTCGTCATCGATTGCCATGGATGCCCAGCGGTACGGAATGCCCGCGAGGTTGGTCCCTGCAACTACGGCGAGGCGGCTCGCTTCGAGAGATCGAAACACCACGCCACGCCGACCATCGGCGTCCACCGAATACAGCCGAACGTTGATCTCGGGAAATGTCCCCAGATAGGGGACAGGTCGCTTGTACCCGAGTCCCGCGCCCACCATGTGAAACCCGATCAGACCAACCCAGGACGAGCCGTCGAACTCGTCCGGGGTGCAGCCGCTCGGCAAGAGCGGAGCAACACGATGACTGGGAACGCGCCAATGCAGGAACACCAGCCGTTCCCAGCGTTGGTCCATCAGAATCGGGCGCGGTAGAAGGGGAGGCCTCGGCCAGAGTCGTTGTCCACCGTCGCGGTCCACACTATGAACAGTAGGCGTGCGAACGTTTTTCGGAGTGTGGGCGATGCGCCGATATTCGCGACCCTGCGCCTGTGGCCGGGCTCGTCCAAGGAGAAATTGACTGGACGGGATACATCCGTACGTAAGACTGTGCTGATGCTGTTGACCATTTCCGCCGAGCGTTCACCGACCATGGAGGTGCCGAGCGATTTCGGCTACCTGCTGCACAAGCATCCGGAGAAGGTTCAGACGTTCGGTGTGTACGGCGGCGCCGCGCACGTCTTCTACCCCGAGGTCAACGACGAACGTTGCACGGTCGCGATGGTCGTCGAGGTCGATCCGGTTGCGTTGGTGCGGGGCCGATCTGGTGCGCACGATGGGTTCGCGTTGGGTCAGTACGTGAACGACCGACCGTACGTCGCGTCGTCGTTGCTGGCGGTGGCGATGGGGAAGGTGTTCCGGTCGGCGCTGAACGGGCGGTGCGCGAATCGGGAAGAACTCGTGGGCTCAGTGTTGAACCTTACGATCGCCCTTCCCGCGGTCCCGGGCGATCCTGCCCTACTGGGGCGTCTGTTCCGGCCGCTGGGATGGGACGTCACTGCGACGCCGATCGTGTTGGATGCCACCAGGCCCGAATGGGGGGATGCACCTTTCGTGTCGTTGACCCTCGAGGGATCGCTGCGTCTGAGCGACGCACTGAGTCACCTCTACATCTTGCTACCGGTGCTCGACGACGCCAAGCACTACTGGGTCGGCGACGACGAGGTGGACAAGCTGGTCCGGACCGGATCGGGCTGGTTGGCGACTCACCCGGAAATTGAACTGATCACACATCGTTACCTTGCCCATCAACGTGCACTGAAAGATGCTGCAATACAAAGACTCGTCGAGCTGGACGACCGGCCGATCGAGGATGCGGCGGAGGTTGCCGAGCCCGACGTGACGCGTCCACTGGTCCGGTTGCGACACGACGCTGTGCTGGAAGTCGTGCGCGAGTTCCAGCCGGCGTCGATCGTGGACCTCGGATGTGGGTCCGGCGCCCTGCTGGGGTCGTTGCTCGAGCAGCGAGGGGTAGCACGGGTGATCGGCACCGAAGTTTCCGACTCGTCGCTGTCGAAAGCGGCCAAGCGGCTGCACGTCGACAGGATGACCGAGCGCCAATCCGAACGCCTGACTTTGCTGCTGTCGTCGTTGCAGTACGAGGACGATCGGCTCGAAGGTCTCGATCTGGCGATCCTCATGGAGGTCATCGAACACATCGACCCAGCGCGGCTACCGGCGGTGACGGCCAACGTATTCGGGTCCATGCGGCCGCGTCACGTCGTGGTCACGACACCCAACAGCGAGTACAACGTGAGGTACCCGGCGCTGGCCGCCGGCTGTTTCCGTCACCCCGATCACCGTTTCGAGTGGTCCCGTGGGGAGTTTGCGAACTGGGCCGACTCGGTGGGCGAGACCTACGGCTACGACCTCGACCTGCGGCCGGTGGGCGATCGTGACGACGAGGTCGGGTCGCCGACGCAGCTGGCCGTGTTCGCACTACAGACAACGAGAAGGGAAAACGCTTGAGCGAGTTGAGCATTCCCGAACTGTCTCTGGTCGTCCTTGTCGGGACGACCGGGTCGGGCAAGTCGACGTTCGCCGCCGCCCATTTCCTTCCGACGGAGGTCGTGTCCAGCGACGACTGTCGCGCGATGGTCTCGGACGACCCGAATGATCAAGGGGCAACGACAGATGCCTTCGGACTGCTGGAGTACATCGCAGGCAAGCGACTCGATCGCGGCCGGCTGACAGTCATCGACGCGACCAACGTGCAGCCGTCGGCACGCAAGTCGCTACTCGCCCTTGCCAAGGACCACGATGTGCTTCCGGTAGCAGTTGTCCTGGATCTTCCGGTCGCACTGGCGTTGGAGCGCAATGCTTCTCGGCCGGACCGAGATTTCGGCGCTCACGTGGTCAAGCGTCAGCACGACCAGCTGCACCGTTCGCTGCGCAGCCTCAAACGTGAGGGTTTCCGCACGATCCACGTCCTGGACTCCGTGGAGGCCGTCGCGGAAGCGTCGATCGTGCGGACCCGCCTGTTCAACGACCGCCGGCACGAACACGGTCCATTCGACGTGATCGGCGACGTGCACGGATGTCGCGAAGAGCTCGAGCTCTTGCTCGGACGACTGGGGTATGTGATCAGCCGTGACGACGCAGGGCGCTGCGTGGATGCAGCGCATCCAGATAGTCGCCAGGCTGTCTTCGTCGGCGATCTTGTCGATCGTGGTCCGGACTCCGCAGGCGTGCTCCGCCTGGTCATGGGCATGGTCGCGAAAGGCAATGCGCTGTGTGTGTCCGGCAACCACGAGGCGAAACTCGTTCGTGCGCTTGGCCGTAGGGACGTGAAACCGACCCACGGCCTACAGGAGACACTGGATCAACTGGCAGCCGAGGACGACACGTTCGTCGCCGAGGTGCGTCAATTCTGCGACGGCCTTGTTGCCCACTACGTACTCGATGATGGCAACCTCGTTGTCGCGCACGCAGGATTGAAGGAGAAGTACCACGGGCGGGCATCGGGCCGGGTCCGGGCGTTCGCGTTGTACGGAGACACCAGCGGCGAGACCGACGAGTTCGGGCTGCCGGTCCGGTACCCATGGGCCGATGACTACCGGGGCTCGGCGACGGTCTTGTACGGGCACACGCCGGTGCCGACGACCGAGTGGGTCAACAACACCATGTGCCTGGACACCGGGTGTGTCTTCGGCGGCAGTCTGACCGCGCTGCGCTACCCCGAGCGCGAAGTAGTGTCGGTGCCTGCGCGGGCAACGTATTACGAACCGGTCCGGCCCTTGGCCCCGCCGCAGCGCGACCCCGAGGTGCTGAAGCTGACCGACATCCTCGCGCACCGCGTCATCGAAACCGAACACATGGGACGGGTTTCGCTGCGCGAGGAGAACGCTGCCGGTGCTCTCGAAGTGATGAGCAGATTCGCCATTCCGCCGGCCGAGCTGCTCTACCTGCCACCGACCATGTCGCCGGTCGACAGCTCGTCGCGTGACGGCGTGCTCGAGCACCCGGATGAAGCGTTCGGTCACTACGCGAAGCGATCCGTCGACCGGGTGATCTGCGAAGAGAAGCACATGGGATCCCGAGGCATTGTTCGTGTGGCGCGTGACGGATCCGGCGTCATCTACTCACGCACCGGACGTGCGTTCTTCTCCGAAGAGCAGCAGACTTCGGTGTTGTCCCGGATTGCCGACGCCGTCACGACGGCAGGCCTGTGGGCAGAACTCGATAAGACCTGGCTACTTATCGATGCGGAGATCCTGCCGTGGACTGCAAAGGCGGAGGCGATGGTCCGCAGTCAGTACGCCAAGGTTGGCGCCGCAGCGACAACCGCGTTGCAGGCGACGATCGATGTGTTGTCGGCCGCCGCAGCGCGGGGGACCGACGTCGGCGATCTGCTGAGCAGGTCGCGAACGCGGGCCGTCAATGCCGCGCTTTTTGTCGATTCGTATCGCCGTTACGTGCGGCCGATCGCCACTGAGTTGGGGATTCAGGTGGCACCGTTTCAGGTAATCGCGGGGGACAGGGCTACGTACGAGACCCGCGATCACCGGTGGCACCTCGACATCGCTGATCGCCTGGTTGCAGCTGACCCGGAACTGTTTCGAGCCACCCGCCGCTTCGTCGTCGAGACCGCCGACGGTTCGTCTTGCAGCGCGGGCGCGGCTTGGTGGGAGGAACTCACCGCTCACGGCGGCGAAGGCATGGTCGTCAAGCCCTTGGACAATCTCGTTCGTGGCCAGAAGGGCCTGGTACAGCCGGGTCTGAAGGTTCGAGGGCGCGAGTACCTGCGAATCATCTATGGTGCCGACTACACGGATGCGTCGACGCTGGCCCGGCTCAAGCAGAGAAATCTCGGTCAGAAGCGGTCGATGGCACTTCGTGAGTACGCACTAGGACTCGACGCCGTACGCCGAGCGGTTGCGGGGGAGCCGGTGTGGCGCGTCCACCAGTGTGTGTTCGGGATCCTCGCGATGGAGTCGGAGGCCGTGGACCCGCGACTATGAAACGCAAGCCGGGGCGGTGGGCGTGAGGCCGCGCCCCCCGCGAGGTATACACGTGCCCCGGCATCGACAAAGGTTGCATGAGTCCGGTTGTCAGTGCGATTAGTTTCGATTGTCGGGACTGGCCAGTGTTGGTGGCGTTTTGGTCTGAGCTGCTGGGATACGCCGAACACCCGCTGAACAGCCCTGGAGGTTCGGCTGGGGGAATTGTCGGGCCCGCCGGCACTACTGAGATCGTGTTCGTGGAGGTGGCAAGGCGATCAAAAGCCGCGTTCATTTGGACCTGACACCTAGCCGAAACAGGTTGGGGGAGAACACAATGCGTGCCCTACTAGTAACCCTGCGTATCAGGACCGGCCATATTGCCTCGCGCCCCGCGAGCCTCATCAACCGTCAGCGCCTTGGAGGCCACGACCAGGGCTGGCAGGCAACGCCTACCGATGGCGTCGCTGAGGGATCTGTCTAGAGCAAGTGTGTATGCGAGGGCAACTGTGAACGTTCCCCCGACTCTTCCGACCTCTCACAGGTCCACCAAACACCAGCCCACTCGCTTTCCGCCAAAGCGGAGACTGACGGACGGCCCTAGCCTCGCGCTTTCACGCTAATTCGGCAGAGGACTGTGTCGCAGACAAAGAATGGTG
>NZ_JBIMSN010000057.1:0-109396 GCF_043944905.1 Antrihabitans spumae | reverse complement strand
ATCAACGCTTCCACGTGCGCAAATACGCCACCGGCACGCCACAACCCTCGATAACCGTTGGCGTCGGAAAGACGCATCTGTCGGTAGGTTTGGCGCGCGCTGCCGCTCACGCCGGGTACCGCACCTACTTCACCACCGCCGCCGCCCTCGCCGCCCGCTGTCACCGCGCTGCGATCGAAGGCCGGTGGGCGACAACGATGCGGTTCTTCGCCGGTCCGACACTGTTGGTGATCGATGAACTCGGCTATCTACCACTGCCGGGTGAGGCGGCTTCGGCGTTGTTTCAGGTTGTGACGCAACGGTATATGAAAACCAGCATCGTGATCACGACCAACCGTGGCGTCGGAGAATGGGGAGAGGTACTCGGTGACACCACCGTCGCCGCCGCGATGCTCGACCGCCTGCTGCATCGATCGGTTGTGCTCAACCTCGACGGCGATTCATACCGACTACGCGACCACCACGCATGGTCGGAAACGCTCCGAAGAGCAACAACCGGAACCCGCCAACCACTACAGTGAACACAGCTCACAGGTGGGCACTTTCACCGAGCAAGTCTGAGCATTTTCGCTGAGCGTCATCATCGTGACACCAGTCGTTCCAGACCTGCGACCGGGCACGGTTCGCCGTCGCGGAATACATCGAAGTGTTCTACACCGGCAACGCCTGCACTCGACGCACGGCTACCGAACACCAGTCGAAGCATTCAACGAATACCAACCCGCAGCATCGGCTGCCTAACCCCCACGAGGATCTGTCCAAGATCCTTGACACACCTCACACCGACTACGGCAGTGAGGACGCATAGGGACCATCTGCGAGATCATCGGTGACTTTGGGACATTGACCCGACTATTTATGCTCGACCATGTTGTCAACGCAATTCATTGACACGGGTCCTGGACTCGAAGCACCTACTGGGGGCGGTAGCTGCCACCAGGAGGCGGACCAGCCTTCTGGACATATCCCGATAGTTGGTTCCTTGCTCGCAGACTAAGACATTCGGCAACTAGGCGTCTCCGCCGTGCCTAGATCGACTGATCCAGTCACGTGTCGCATTGTTTGGCGGAGCAAGTCCGTCGCTATGCTCGGTCGATCACATCCATTGGAGGATACGGTGGCAAATGGAGCCAATTGACAGTGCGCATGAGACCTTCGTAGCGTTGCGTACTGACATCGCAGCCATCGAAGCGACTCTCGTCACCGAAGCGGATGTGCGATCGAAAGTCATCGACCCGATCTTCACTCAAGTACTTGGTTGGGCGGGGAACGAGTACCTCGCGGAGAACGCTACCGCCGATGGGTTCGTCGACTACGTCTTTCAAATCTCTGAGCGGTCTCGATTGGTCGTCGAAGCCAAGCGCGACAGCAGACCACTCGGCTGCGCAGGGCGAGATACGGGCCGGGGCTTTGTCCTCGATGGACCGATTTTTCGCGACGAGGCAGCAAAGGAAGGGATCCGTCAGGCGATCCGATACTGCGGAATGAAGAATGCTGAACTTGCTTGTGTGACCAATGGGCGTGAATGGATAGTTTTTCGCGGAAATCGACTCGGGGATGGGTCGGACACGATGAAGGGCACGGCGTTCGTATTTCCCTCATTGCAGGGCATTCAGGACAAGTTCAAGTTGTTCTACGCGCTGCTGTCACGAGACGACATCGAGCGACACGAGTTCCGGGCCTACTTTCAGGAGGTCGAAGGACGACCAATCAGATCATCCAACTTCAAGAAGGCGCTACGCGACATGCGCTCGGCGCGTCTGATGAAGTCGTCGCAGCTGTCGTCAGACGTGGATCGAGTGATGACCGCCTTCTTCGACCGACTTACAGGTGACGAGGATCCTGGTTTACTCGCCGAATGCTTCGTCGAGACGAGTGAGAGTCGGGAAGCCGATACAAAGCTCGCCCGGATATCCGAAGATATAGTAGGAAAGATTCGCAACTTAGACACAAGCGATTCGACTGCTCTCGTCGAACTCATTGAACGCGCGACCCAGGCCAAGCGACACGAGTTCGTTGTGATCGTCGGCACCAAGGGTGCCGGCAAAACAACGTTCATCACCAGGTTCTTCACAAGGATTCTCAGTCCCGATCTCGCAGCCGAATGCATATCGTGCCGTATTAATCTCGCAGATAGCTCTGGTGACGGCACGACGATAATCTCATGGCTGGACCAACACCTTCTCGCGGCACTCGAAGATGCCGTTTTCGCTGGTAGTCCTCCGGAATTCAAAGAACTAGAGGGCATCTTCTATGACGAATACACCCGACTCCGAAAAGGGCCGTGGAACCGTTTGTACGAATCGGACCGTACGGGATTTCAGATTAAATTTGGCGATCGCGTCGAAGAAATGCGCGAGCACAAACCCAATGACTATATTCGTGGTCTCGTTCGGCACATCGTGAACAGTAGGAAGAAGCTCCCGGTAATCGTATTCGACAACGCCGACCATTTCCATATTTCTTTCCAGGAGCAAGTTTACCAATACGCCCGGTCAATATACGAGAGCGCGTTGTGCTTGATTATGCTGCCGATTACCGATCGAACGAGCTGGCAACTGTCTCGGCACGGCGCACTCCAGTCGTTTGAGCACGAGGCACTTTACCTACCGACACCGCCAACTGGCCAGGTCATTCGACGTCGCATCGAGTTCATGCAAACGAGATTGGCGGAATCGGAGCGCCTGCGTCCGGACGATCGGTATTTCGTTAAGCGAGGAATCTCGCTCAGCCTGAAAGACCTGTCGGCGTTCACCCGTTCGCTTCAAGGAGTATTTCTGCAAACGGACGAGACCGCGCGCTGGATTGGCAACCTCTCCAATAACGATGTTCGGCGTTCACTGAAACTCGCGCGACAGTTCGTCACTTCTGGACATCTCGAAGTGGAAGATCTGCTCAAAGCGCACATAGCCGGCACGACGAGGCAGATAAGCAAACGACGGGCAGCGTTGGCGATCATGCGAGGCAATTACGATGTTTACGGCGGCCAAACTGAATTCGTTCAGAACACGTATGCAATGAGTGACGTGATCGATTCGTCACCCCTCCTAGGGCTGTCCATTTTGCAGTTGTTGGAAGACGCACCTGAGGACGAGGCGCTGGGCCATATGTTGGATCTTTCCCAGATTGACCAGTATTGCGAAGCAATGGGATACGACAGTCAAGCAGTTCAGGTCTGGACTGACGCTTTACTCGAAAGTGCGCTGTGCCACGACTATGATCCGACCGTCACTAGTGTTAGTACGGCGTCGCGCCTGGAAATTACACCGGCAGGAAAACAGCACCTGTATTGGGCGCGATCGAACTTCGATTACGTGAGCACAATGGCAGACATAACGCCCGTGCGCGATCGGGAGACCTTCGATAAGTTACGCGACGCGATAGCCGACGCCGGAGGCGGGTGGCGTGAAAAGTCGGCTGTATTTATTGACTACCTGCTAGCGGAGGATGCTAATTACTGTACGGTTCCTGACCACGAAGCATACGAAGGTCAAAGACGCGCGCGAAGAACTCTCGCCGACACACGAGACCGCCTCCGGCAGGACACCTCCGCCCGCAGGTGAAGCCTTCGTGTATCGGGCTCGCAGATCCCTTCAAAAAAACCAGGCGCTGAGCCGAGGCAGCACGGCAGATTGTCACCGCTGGAGACGACAAAGAACTCTACATTTAGACTTAACGTGCAAGATCTCGTCAAGCGTTGCAGTCAGTCCACAGTGTGGTCTTTATGCCCGCTTCTTTCATATACAGTTTGGCGTCTTCCTGGTCAGCGTCAACCTGCGTCTTCAACGTGTCGGTGGATCTCAATGCGCTTCGTTGCGCTTCACAAAGACGGCCTGTTCTTCGCGCAGCTTATCCTCACGACCTTCCTTGCGCTCCAGCACGCCAATCTCTTGAAGGCCTTGCGCATGTCACTCGCACGCACAGATCTCACAGTCACAGCTGACGTGATCACTCCCCGAGATGACCGTTGCAAGTCTCTGGTAACCCACCAGAAATCCGTGCTGGGCTAGGAAATCGGAAACAGGCTCACCGGTGTGAGCATTCGGGTTGACATCGGCGAATCAGGAAAGCTGGCGGTGAATAGCGGGGTTGTAATTCCTGGCGTCCAGGCAACTCGGTGGACGACGTATGTGACGTCGAGACTCGGACTACCATACAACGATCCTGAACCGCTCTCTACGACTTGGGTGTTCACTTCTCGCTGCATCGACCGAGCTGGTTAGCGACATCTCGCACCTTTTCCTAAAAGGAGCGGCCTTGACCATCGCGCGGCCGCAACTCCCAAAGGCGGTCAGAATGCGGACGCATTTGAAGTAGGCGTTCAAGGCCGTCGTACAGCGCTGTTGGGAAACGCAGGCTTCCTGGGCGGGCTGGTGCTGCATGCCCAACAGTCGTAACCAAGGCGCAAAAGCGTCTCGTCAGAGACTCACCGATCGCGGCAGAAGGTTATCGCAATCTGGCCTTCGTCCCCAAAGAGGCGACTCGAACCGAGACAGGAGTCAGTGTTCCCGCCAGAATGCGGCCGCGGTCGGCGATGGGCGGTGGCGGAGTGTGGTCGTCGTCCGGGCGGACCGGTTCTGTCGATCGACCGGCATCTCCAAGACGACGCGCAGGCTTGGTTGCAGCGAAAGAGTCCGGCGATGCTCTGACGACCAGTTGTCGGCGGCAATCAATTCGGCCCGAAGAGCAACACGACCCGAGCCGTCGACGTGGAGGCCGGAGTGATCGCTGACATGCACGCCCGGCCCTTCCACGTCGAGGCCGACACGATTGACGTGCAGCGTTGGGCGGAGTGGCCCCCATCCCTCGGCGTCCCATTCTTCGCTAGAGATAGCAACTGACCATCGGTGATTGGGAAGCATCGCCCGCTCCTTCGCAGAGATGAAGAGGCCCGCTTCGAATTTCAGGTTATCTACGGTGGCGGTGGCCGCGATGCACGATATTTCGGGATTGATCAGCTCGAGGTCGGGCACCACCGTATTGGCCACAAGTAGGCTCAGGAGCTGCGATCGGTTGGCTGTTCTGGTTTTGTTGCCGACCCTCCACGGGGTTTCGTGGGTGACGCTGCCGCCGTCTGTCGTGACGACGTAAGGTGAGCGGTCGGTTGCGAAAGACAGCGCTGTGACGCGGCCATGCTGTGTTGGGACGACAAGCACTGAAATTTCGGGCGCAAGGCCATCAAAGCGTCGCTCGACCTTTGGCCACCAGTTAGCCATTTCGGTCGGTACCGCCGCAGCCACCCTATGCGCGTTTTCGTCGACGCCGACAATCCAGAGGGCGTCGTCGCCGCGGGCAGCATTGCAAAGTCCGGCAATCTGTCGGGCGGTCTTGCGATAGTCGTCGATCGGCCACTCGGCCTTACACTCGACGTAGTCGTCCTCGATCGTTCCCCCTGCGACGACGTGGTCGACTAGGTCTGCAACACGGGCTTCCAGTCGGCGTTTGTCCATGACCGACGGTAACTGAACGCTGTTTCAACTTGTTCACAGTTCGCGTGGCGGTCATTACGCGCAAATCCCGATTGCGCAGTCATTGCCAACTCTTCGACGCCGATGAAGTCAAGCGGCGAGCAGCCTTAGGTTATAGATTGCGTCGGTGAAAGACGACGACCTCACGCCATATGAGCGGACGAGCCGAAACCTCGGCCAGTCCGATGGATGGGAGCTAGCCGAGTCCGAAGGTCGTCTAGAAGCCGAAGACATTTTGGGCCGACTCGTGAGCATCGCATTGTACGAGTTCGGCGAAAACAAAGATGACTGGCCGATGGAACTCGACCCGGAGGGATTTCTCACCGCTTTGACCGCGGAGGGGAAGACTTTCGACGGTGGCATCAGCGTCCACGTGTGGCCGAACGACCACCCGCCGCCCCATGTGCACATCTTGAAAAAGTCCGCGCCGGACAACGAGTACGTGAAGATCAACCTTGAGACTGGGGACTGTGAGGGTGATCTGCCGCCGTGGGCAGGCCGCAAGCAGCTGAAAAACATCAAGGCGCTAGTCCTCAAGTATCACCCACTCTTCGCAGACTGGTGGCTGAAGAACCACGGAACCACTGTCACGCTACTGTCGTAAAGCTGTAACTCCAGACACCTAGAAGTCCGGAACTGCGCCAGTTCCGGGCCCTTCACGCGTGCGAAGAAGCAACCGCCCCGGGCTAATCGCTGTCTGTGTCCTACTCAGGTGGTGTAAGACCGGCGGTGACCGACACTCTCAAGTCTCTGCGGATTATCGCCGACGCTCTCAAGTCGTTCAGTACGAATTGGTTCGGAGCTGCTCGGAACAAGTTGAGAGTGCCGACGTCAGCAGGTTGAGCGACTCTCACCTTTTCCCGGATCGGACAGCTGTCCGATCCAGGAAATGTTTTCAGTAGTCCGCCTTAACTTGAGAGTTGTCCGGTCTGTATCGAAAGTTCCGGTACTAGATGAGAGCTGCCTCCGGCGTCGCGCGATCGACTTCTTCGGTTTAGCCAGTCGCGCGAGCCCGTTTGACTACTTAGAAACGTCACTGTGACGGTTTGAAGTTAGTCTGCCGCACCCCGTTGCCGCCGACTTCGACAATCCGCGAGCGATTGTGCAAGCGCGGAATTCGACCGCGTGACAGCCGATCTCAGCCCACCTGACTCCGGCCGCATCATCAACATTTCCTACGGATCCGCCCGCTACGCCAGCCCGCACATCATCGGCTACGCCATGACCAAGGCAGCGATCGAAAACTTCACCGCAGCCTTGCAGTCCACCTCGGCGGTCGCAGCATTACCGTCAACGCGGTCGCCCCCGGCGTTCTCGATACTGACATGAATGCCGCGTGGCTACGACACGACGTCGATCAACCTCAGATGATGCTGTCTGCGGGCAACCTGAACACCGCAGCACTGTCCCTGTTTCTCGCGCTCCACCTCGCCGTCGAACACATCGTCCCGTGCCTTGTCTTCGACGACCCTGTACAAGCCATGGATGAAGTACACGTCGCACAGTTTGCGGGTCTAATCAGCGCGTTTGCCCCGGCACAAACTCGCGCGTCCACCCGATGTCAGGTGCGTCGACTATCCTGGAGTAACTTCACAAAAGGTGGTGTGCCGAGTGACCGATCTGCAGAAGGCCAAGCGTCGGGTCAAGGTCGTGCGCGCGATCCGCCGCAGCACCGAACTCGAAGGTTCCCGCAGCACAAATGCCACGCGTGCCGACCAAGTCGCCTACGCCCGCGGAACCATTACTGCTGCCGAATTGGGCGATCGGGTTCGGCGTCGGTACAAGCTGACGTAAACCGAGGTTGGAATGCCGAACCCCTGGGACACCGGCAACCTCGAACTGAACTGGCAAGGCTATTACATACCTGGCACGACAATTCTGAGGAACCGTGTCGACGCCCAAACGCCTGAGGCGCTCCGGGACGCGGAGAACGATCTCGTCGAGGCACGCGTTATCGAACTCCGTGAGGCCCCCGAACTACTGGGTGACCGCACGTATGGCCTCCACTACCTGCGTGCGATCCATCGCCAGCTCTTTCAAGACATGTACGTCTGGGCGGGTGATCTGCGAACGGTACGCCGCACCGGCCTCGACTGGCAGAAGACCGACCTGACTGAATTGCACAGCGCATGCCACACTGTGCGAGCCGAGTCCGACCTCGCAGGGCTGACCGTAATGTTCGGGAGGATCCTCGACGCTGACCCCGCATATGATTTCTGATCGGTCAACGCGGCTGCCCATCCAGACGGATCTGACTCCACCGTCACTCGCAAACCTCGGTGACAGCACCGGTCCGGCCGATGCGCGCATCGCGAAGGCGCTGGAAGATGTTGCCCAGCAACGCTTCCGATGAGACGAAATCGGCTTCGATTCGCGCACCGTAGGGAGCGGAATTCACCGCCGGCAAATTCGCTCCGCCATCGCCCAGACAGCGCTAGCATCGACCGATGAAACGCCTGATTCGTCTGAATCGCTTTGCGAAATTGGCAGTGGCTGTGGCCATCTGCGTGCCCATGGCTGCGTGCTCGTCATCGTCTGATTCTTCGTCGGACGAGTCGAGCACCGAGTCCACAGCTTCGGTTCCGGCCGTCGTTACTCCAGTGATTGCCTCGGTCATCGCAGCGCCGGTCGCGGTGCTGGCGACCGACAAGAAGATCCACATGGCCTACGAACTGATGCTGACCAACGTCCTCACGTCGCCGACGACGATTCGGTCGGTCAAGGCGACGGCGGGCGACCGCACACTTTTCGATCTCTCTGGTGACAAGCTGACCCTGCCGTGGATCAAGGTGCTCGGCGCGAAAGAACCAGGGACAGTCCTCGGACCGGGACAGTCGGCGCTGGTCTGGATCGACGCCACGGTTGACACTCGCGCCGAGGTGCCCGACACGATCTCGCACGCCGTCGACATCGAAGTTGCCGAACCGAGCCCGCCCCTGATCCCCCAGACTCTGGTGGAGGATGTCGCGACGACGAAGGTCGACAAGAACGAACCGATCGTGATCAAGCCACCGCTTGACGGGGCCCATTGGCTGGACGGCGACAGCTGCTGCGAAGTCGGTGGACACCGCGGCGCCGCCAATCCGATCAATGGCCAGCTTTTCGTGGCCGAACGATTCGCCATCGACTACGTGCAGTTGACCAACGATGGGTTGTTGTACACAGGCGACAAGACGAAGACCTCGAGCTACGCATACTTCGGAGCCAACGTACACGCGGTCGCTGACGGCAAAGTTGTTGCGGTGGTGAACAATCTGCAAGAACAGACACCAAGCATCGGGGCGACAGGTTTGCGCATCGACGAGTACGGCGGCAACCACGTCGTGCAGGACATCGGCAACGGCCGCTACGCGTTCTATGCACACTTGCAGGAAAAGGAGGGAGTGAAAGTGCAGGTCGGTGACGACCTGAAGGCCGGGCAGGTCGTCGGGTTGCTCGGCAACACCGGCAACTCCGACGCCCCGCACTTGCATTTCCACATAATGGACGGTCCCGACCCGCTGGCAGCGAATGGACTTCCCTTCGAATTCGACTCGTTCGAACTGGAAGGGCGCATAGTTTCGAACGACAACACACAGGCACTGTTGGACGCCGGGGCGAAGGCTGAGTACGCGCCCGACGTCGATGCCGGGCAGCGTACGAACGAGAGTCCGCTGATGCGCGACATCATGGGCTACAAGGTGTCGAACTAGACTGCGGCGACCGCCCGCCGTGTGGCTAGTGCGCGGCGGGCATCTTCCAGTGTCAGGAGTCCTTCAGCACCGAATCCGCTGCGTGATAGAGCGTCGCGGTCTCAGAGTGTAGAACCGAGTGATCGGTGGGCAACGCCCGATCGAGCGACAGTCCATTCAATACAATGTTGAGGAACGTCGCCTGACTGCCGAGATCCCCGTCGGCCCGAACACCTTCTTTGTCGAGGACACGCAGCCAGTGTTCGACCCTGCGTTTGCCTTCGTCGGCGATCGCCGCGTAGGTGGTTCGAAGTGAGTCGGTGTGTTCGGGCTCCACGAACGACTCGATGAGAGTGATCCAGGCTTTCCGCGCCTTGTCGTCGTCGAGAGGTGCCAGAACCAAGCGCAAACAGTGCACGAGTCGATCGCGCGCGGGCAGCGACGTGTCATGAATAGCCTGGTCTTTTGTCGTCACCACGTCGTAGATGGTCTCGAGTACCGCGTCGCGTAGCGCGCGCTGAGTCGGGAAATGGTGACGCAGCGATCCCATGCTGACACCCGCCCTTGCGGCAACCGAGCGCACACTCAGCGGCGAGGCCTGATTCTCGCCGAACATCTCGCACGCAGCGATGAGGATCTTCGCTCGCGAATCGAGTCGATCAGTCACCTCCACCTCCATTCAATCGGCGTCCAGTACACTGTGCTAGCACGGTGTGCTAGCGTGATGTCATCGCCTTCGACAGTACAGCGTGCTAGTCGATTGAACAGGAAGGACGGGCGCGCAGCCTTCCGCCATCGCTTGGCTGCTCGATGCCGCCCACAACTGACACCAGAAAGTTTGACAACAATGAGATTCGTTCGTTCCTTGCTGATCGCCGCACTGTCCGGAGTGGCGATCGCTGGCTGCTCAGCACCGTCGACCCCGGCGAGCCAGACGATCCCGGCGCCGCCCCCAATCTCGTGGACGGAATGTCCCGACGACGTCGACAGCCCCGGATTGCAGTGCGCAACGGTCCGGGTCCCCCTCGACTACGACGACCCCGACGGCACGACCATCGACCTCACCATCTCCAGACTCGCATCGAAGAACCCCGAGAAGCGACGCGGCGTCCTGATGCTGAACCCGGGCGGGCCTGGCGGAACCGGACTGGACCAACCCGCATTCCTCGTCGAGCGCGGGATCCCTCAGCAGACCCTCGACAGCTACGACCTCATCGGCATCGACAGCCGCGGCATCGGTCATTCCTCGCCCATCAGTTGTGGAATCACCGACGACATCGGATACCGCGGGGCCGTACCGCCATATGCCTACGACGACACGGCATTCGACGAGCAAAATGCCGTGGCAAAGAAGGTGGCGGAGAAATGCGCAGCCAACGACGACGGTCGCCTGCGCCACATCACCACGGCCAACATGGCCCGCGACCTCGACAGCATCCGTCAAGCGCTCGGCGAGGCGAAGGGCAGCTTCCTCGGATATTCCTACGGATCCGCGCTCGGCGCCGCGTACGCATCGATGTTCCCGGACACGACGGATCGAATAGTGTTGGACAGCAACATCGGTGACACCCATTTGGACCGAAGCGGCCTGCGCACGTACGCCGAGGGCATGGAGGACACATTCCCGGATTTCGCACAATGGGCTGCCGCGCGCGATGATCGATTCGGCCTCGGCCGCACGCCCGACGAGGTGCGGCAGACGTACTTCACCATCGCGGACAAGCTCGATCGCGGTTCTGTGGACGGACTCGACGGGCGTAGTTTCCGGCTCGGGACGTTCGTGTCGCTGTACAACCCCGCATCATACGAAGCCGCAGCACGATCGTGGAGAACCGCGCTGGACACCCCGCCGTCGACGGACCCGGCCGTCGGGAGCGTGCTCTCGGCATTCGACAACACGTGGTCGGTGTTCCTTGCGGTCACCTGCAACGACGTCGAATGGCCACGCGACCCCGCGGTCTACAGGCAGGCCATCGCAGAAGACCGCAACAAGTTTCCATTGTTCGGCGCGGCCAGCGCCAATATCGTTCCGTGCGCGTACTGGCAGATCGAGCACAGCGAGCCACCGGTCGCCGTCGAGTCCAACGGCCCGACGAACGTTCTCATTGCGCAACACCGGCGCGACCCCGTCACACCGCTGAGCAACGGTGAACGGATGAAAGAGAAGTTCGGCGACCGCTCACGCCTGCTCACCGTCGACGGCAGCGGGCACGGCGTCTACGCCCTCGGAAAGAACAAGTGCGCCCAAGATGTCATCACCGCTTACCTGGTCGACGGCGTCGTGCCGGAGACCGACGCCACCTGTTGATGTGGGCAAGATCCTCACGGACCACGCGGTTAGATCAGTGGAGAATCTTCAACCCGACGACCCCGCCGACGATGAGTAGCAGCAATACGATCTTCATCCACGAGATCGACTCTTCTCCGGTCGCCATCGCGTATGTCACGGTCAGCACCGCACCGATTCCCACCCACACCGCGTACGCCGTACCGATGGGAAGGCTCTTCATCGCATAGGCCAAACCGGCCATGCTGACGACGAGACCGACGGTGAAGACGATCGACGGCACCAGACGGGTGAATCCCTCGGATTTACCCAGCGCCGTGGCCCACACAGCCTCGAATACACCGGAAACAATCAACACCAGCCACGCCATGACGAACTCCCAAGCACCGTCTTGTCGCTGGTCGGGTACGGTGCGCTCGTCCGAGTGTCTGATCGACAATTACAAGCTTAGCAAATCTAAGAACCGGTCAGCCGACCGTTATGGAGGCGTTCGTCTCAGCCCTGCGGTATCGGTGTCGGCGTGAGCTCGTTGCCCGGCCCCACCACCGCGCAGTTGGTTGCGGGCATCGCTCCGGCGAAGCGTTCGGTGAGGAACTGCGCGGCATGCGCTTGGAACGGAGCGAACGCCTGGCCGTGGCTGAGTCCGGTGTACTGGGCGTAAGTGACGGCGACACCTCGGTCGCAGTAGTCACGGGCGAGACCTTCGACGTCCTTGGTGATCATCACCGAATCGCCCGTGCCGTCGGAATCACCGACGCCCAGAAGAATAGGGACGACGGGCGTTCCAGCGGTGCCCATGATGTTGTCGTCGATCGCAGCGACGACCGCAGGGATCTGAAGCAGTGAGGTGTAAGGCGGCGCGAGCATCTCGGTGTCGGTCAGACCCGGGTACTCCGAGGCGAACGCATTGATGCAATTGGTCTCGACCGCGTTCACGATCTGCTTGCCCTTCGCCGACAGGAACGCATCGGTATCGATGCCGTAGCTGCGTTTGTACGCGACGATCAGGGCCGGAATGACGCCCGCCCAGTCCTTGGACCCACTCACGTAAGGCAAATTGTGCGCCAGATCGACTGGTAGTCCACCTGCCGCAGCGCCGACGATGTTGAGCTCCGGCGCATACTGCGGCGCAACTTCAGCACCCCACTGCGTCGGCACCGATCCCCCGGAATAGCCGATCAACCCGACAGGCGTCGACGCCGGTAGTCCGAGCACGGTTTGAGCCGCTCGGATGCCATCGAGCGCGGCATACGCCGATTGCCGTCCGATGGTCCATTCGAGGTCTTCGCCCTCGTAGTCGGGGACGACGACGCTGTATCCGGCGGCCATGTAGCCGGTGATGACGGCCTGCTCGACGGTCGCGGTCGTGCTGTCGCCGTGCCCGCTCAACGTGTACGAGGGGTCGCATTCCGCACCCAGCCCGTCGTAGGCGGTGTGAAACGAGATCAGTTTTGCGGGCCCAGGAACGAGAGGCCGCAGCACGGTCGCCACCGTATTCACCGCGGCGCCCTGCTGGTCGGTGGTGCGATACAGCACTTGGGTGCTGGTTATGGGGGTCGCCAGATTCGGTGCGCCGTATGCCGCCGTGCGCGTACGTAGGACGTCACCCGGCGCGGTGGCACCGAGCGAGTCCGCATAGGCGTAGAACGGGTCCGCTGAAGGCGGCAGCTGGCCTGGTGCGGCCGGCGCAGTGCCGGTTCCGACGAACGTTCCAGCGAGCGCTATTGCCGCGACTGTCGCAAATCGGCGGTAAGACGCGGTGGCAAGACCGATCATGAAGGTTACGCCTTTGCTTCGGTTCGAATCGAGTGGGTCAACCGGCGACATACTCCGCCAGATGCTTGCCGGTAAGAGTCTTCCGCTTGGCGACCAGGTCTGCGGGCGTTCCCTCGAAAACGATTCGACCGCCGTCGTGTCCGGCACCGGGACCGAGGTCGATGATCCAGTCCGCGTGGGCCATGACCGCTTGGTGATGCTCGATCACGATGACCGACTTTCCGGATTCGACGAGCCGATCGAGCAGACCGAGTAGCTGTTCCACATCGGCCAGATGCAGACCAGTGGTCGGCTCGTCGAGGACGTAGACCCCACCCTTTTCCGACATACGAGTTGCCAGCTTGAGCCGCTGGCGTTCGCCACCGGACAGCGTGGTGAGGGGCTGGCCGAGACTGACGTAGCCGAGTCCCACGTCGGCGAGCCTGTGCAGGATGGCGTGCGCGGCTGGGATCCGCGACTCCCCCGTTTCGAAGAACTTTTCTGCTTCGGTGACGGGCATGGCGAGCACTTCGCTGATGTCGCGACCGCCGAACTTGTAGTCGAGAACCTCGGCCATGAACCGTTTGCCTTCACACACTTCACATGTGGTGGCGACGCCGGCCATCATTGCGAGGTCGGAGTAGATGACGCCGTTGCCGTTGCAGTTGGGGCAGGCCCCTTCGGAGTTGGAGCTGAACAGCGCCGGCTTCACACCGTTCGCCTTCGCGAATGCCTTGCGGATCGGTTCGAGCAGGCCGGTGTAGGTCGCAGGGTTACTGCGCCGCGAGCCCTTGATCGGTGCTTGGTCGACGGATACAACGCCGTCCTGATTGGATACCGAGCCCTTGATGAGCGAGCTCTTTCCCGATCCGGCGACACCGGTGACAACGACAAGGACGCCGAGGGGAATGTCAACGTCGACCTTCTGCAGGTTGTGCGCGTCCGCGCCGCGAATCTCCAACGCGCCGGACGGCTTTCGAACTGATTCCTTCAAGGCTGCCCGGTCGTCGAGGTGCTTGCCGGTGAGTGTGTCACTGGCGCGCAGGCCTTCGAGCGAACCCTCGAACACGACCTCACCACCCGCGGTACCAGCACCTGGGCCGAGGTCGACCACGTGGTCGGCGATCGCGATCGCTTCCGGTTTGTGCTCTACGACCAAAACGGTGTTGCCTTTGTCCCGCAGTTGCAGCAGCAGTTCGTTCATCCGCTGGATGTCGTGGGGATGCAGGCCGATCGTCGGTTCGTCGAAGACGTACGTCACGTCGGTCAGCGCTGAACCCAGATGGCGGATCATCTTGGTGCGCTGGGCTTCTCCCCCGGACAGCGTGCCCGACGATCGCTCGAGCGACAGGTAGCCGAGCCCGATTTCCACAAACGAGTCGAGCGTTTTCTGCAGCGTTGTCAGCAGCGGCCCAACGGAGGGTTCGTCGAGTCCGCGCACCCATTCGGCGAGATCGCTGATCTGCATCGAACAGGCGTCGGCGATGTTGATCTTGTTGATCTTCGAGGAGCGGGCGGCTTCGCTGAGCCGGGTTCCGCCACACTCGGGGCATCCCGCGAACGTGATCGCTTTCTCTACGAACGCTCGGATGTGGGGTTGCAGCGCATCGATGTCCTTGGACAGGAACGACTTCTGGATCTGCGGGATCAATCCCGTGTAGGTCAGGTTGATGCCCTCGACCTTGATCTTGGTCGGTTCCTTGTAAAGCAGGTCGTTGAGTTCGCGCTTGTTGAACTTGTTGATCGGCTTGTCGGGGTCGAACCAGCCGCAACCACGGAAGATGCGGCCGTACCAACCCTCCATGCTGTAGCCGGGGATCGTGATGGCAGATTCGTTGAGCGACTTCGTGCCGTCGTAGAGGGCGGTCAAATCGAAGTCGGAGACAGAGCCGCGACCCTCACACCGCGGGCACATGCCGCCGGTGACGCTGAAGGTCCGCTTCTCCTTGACCTGCCTGCCGTCCTTCTCGATGGTTACCGCACCTGCGCCGCTGATCGAGGCGACGTTGAACGAAAACGCTTGGGGTGAGCCGATATGCGGCTTACCGATTCGGCTGAACAGGATCCGGAGCATCGCGTTGGCGTCGGTCGCGGTGCCGACCGTCGACCTCGGGTCACCACCCATCCGCTGCTGATCGACGATGATCGCGGTAGTGAGACCCTCCAGTACGTCGACCTCGGGACGTGCGAGTGTCGGCATGAAACCTTGGACGAACGCGCTGTAGGTCTCGTTGATCATGCGCTGCGATTCAGCAGCGATGGTGGCGAACACGAGCGAACTCTTGCCGGAGCCGGAGACACCCGTGAACACCGTCAGCCGTCGTTTGGGGAGTTCGATGCTGACGTCCTTGAGGTTGTTCGCACGTGCGCCGACAACGCGAATCAGATCGTGGGTATCGGCGGCGTGCTGCACAGGCGTGGCTGTGTTTTTCCTCGTGGCCATGCTCTTGGTGTCTCCATCTGTTCGCGGGTCGGCTCGAGCTGTCGGTGAACGGGAGGATCAGCGAAGTTCCTGCAGGCGAACCATATTGCCCGCTGGGTCGCGGAACGCGCAGTCCCGTACACCGTACGGCTGATCGGTCGGCTCCTGGACGACTTCGGCGTCACTTGCCTGCAATTGTTCGAAGGAGCCGTCGAGATCCTTGGTGGCAAGAAGGATGCTGCCGAAGCTTCCTTTTGCCATCATCTCGGTGATCGTGCGGCGTTCGTCGTCGGTGAGGCCGGGGGTCGCAGCAGGCGGATACAAGACGATCGACGTACCAGGCTGACCGGCCGGACCGACGGTGATCCAGCGCATGCCGTTGTAGCCGACATCGTTTCGGACTTCGAATCCGAGGGTGTCGCGGTAGAACGCGAGGGCGGCCTCGGGGTCGTCCTGTGGGAGGAAGCTGGCGTTGATTGTGATGTCCATGGCGATCAGGCTATTGCGTCCCTGTGGCGTGCGCTTCTCGATTCCTGATCGGTCTGGTCACCTGTTTCGCAATGCACGACGGCATGCCTTCGGTGGTGCGTTCCTGTTGCGTGCGATAGACACTGGGCGGCACCCCGACCAACTCGGAGAAGCGTGTACTGAACGTCCCCAGCGAAGAGCAACCCACCGCGAAGCAGACTTCGGTCACGCTGAGGTCGCCCCGACGCAGCAGCGCCATGGCCCGCTCAATTCGCCGGGTCATCAGGTAGCTGTAGGGCGATTCGCCGTACGCGAGCCGGAACTGACGACTGAGATGGCCTGCCGAGATGTGCGCGTCTCTGGCGAGCGCCTCGACGTCCAGTGGCTGCGCGTATTCACGGTCGATCCGGTCGCGGACCCGACGTAACCGCGCGAGGTCGCGAAGATTCTGCGATTCGTCCGCTTTGCTGGTCACCCTCAGATCGTCCCACGTCGGATCGGGTCACGCCGTCGCGGCATCGGCTGCCTGCGGACCGAGGATCTGGCGTTCGAACTCGGCGACGACGTTGCGGTGATACATCGCGAGAAGGTCGTCGAACAGGCTGAATTCCGATTTCGACGGTTCGGCTCCCCTGGCCCAGACACTGCACAAGGCTCGCCACACGATGACGTGTACGTCGGGGGAAACCGCGAAAACGGCACGAGTCGCTTCGGGAACCTCGAGAAGGATACGGGCGATCGAATTGAAGATCGCCAGATGAACCGTGTTGCCGGTCGCGGTCAGCAGCGTCCGAACAAGGTCCGTTTCGGCCTCGAGAAATTCTGTGAGGTCCGCAGGCTCACTGCGCGCAATCGTCTCGAGGCCTGCTATTCGCTCTTCGAGTCCAGGCACCGCGTCGATCGGGGCGCTCTCGGTGAAGGCGAGCAGCGCTGAGGTCAAAATCGACTGTTCCACCTCGATGATGTCCTCGAAACACGCGATAGTGACGTCGTGGTCGCCCATCGACAGTTCGAAGACACGGCTGTACATATCCATACCGCCGGTCAGTCGAACGTCTCTGACGACGAACCCTTTTCCGCGACGCGCATCGACGAAGCCCATCGTTGCGAGCCTGCCGAGAATCAGTGCAGCTGTCGCTCGGTTCACCTCGAACTCGGACGCGACAGTCCGGACGGACGGCATCAGGTCGCCCGGAGCGTACTGGCCGCACGCAATTCGGCGGGCCAGCGTCTCCGCAACATCGGAGACTACCGAGTGGTGTTCCACGAAGCCCCTTTCGTCCCTAGGATATGTCTCAGACAGTTTAGAGGCAGCGGACGCATCGGTCCATATGCCTGACTCGAGCAGGAGGACAAGCGTGCACGACGGCGACGAATCTGGCTCGGTGTTGCGGTTCGGACGCGCCGGCGATGTTCCCGTGCGGCCGGTGGTGCGATCCGCAAGGCTGGCGAGTATCCCGCTCGGTTTCGCCGGCCGCCGAGTCGCAGCGACGGGCAAGAGGATGATCGGTCGACCTCGAGTCGAAGTGAATGCCGAACTGCATGCCCGCACGGCACGCCACATGTTCGAGGTGCTCGGCGAACTGCGGGCGTGCGCGGCGAAACTCGGGCAGTTCATGTCGATCTACGAACTCGTCCTGCCTGATCAGATCGCCGCACCGTATCGAGTTGCCCTGTCGCAGTTGCAGGAATCGACACCGGCAATGCTGCCGCAGGCGGTTCACGCAGTGCTGGCTGAACAGTTGGGCGAAGGCTGGCGGGGGCTGTTCCGCGACTTCGACGACAGGCACGCCGCTGCCGCATCCCTCGGCCAAGTACATCGGGCCGTGTGGAACGACGGCAGGACCGTCGCCGTGAAATTGATGTACCCGGGAGCGCGGGAAGCTGTGGCCGGCGATCTGAGGCACTTGAAGCGGGTCTCGTGGCTGGCCAGTCCCTTTTCTGTCCGGCGCCGACATTCGGGGCATCGTCGACGAGTTGTGTCTGCGCATCACCGACGAATTGAACTACGAACTCGAGGCAGCCAACCAGCGGCGCTTCGCGGCTGCGTACGCGGGCAGTGCCGATTTCCTCGTTCCGGCCGTCGTGCACCAGTCCGGCGATGTCCTGATCACGGAATGGGTTGATGGCAAGCCACTTTCGCAGGTCATCGCGAACGGCCACCAACGCGAGCGGGACCGTGTGGGTGAGCTCTTCCTCCGATTCAACCTGACAGGGCCTGCGCGGTGCGGGCTCTTCTACGGCGACCCACATCCCGGGAACTACCGCGTCACCGCTGATGGTCGACTCGCCGTATTCGACTTCGGAGCCTGCGCCGAACCGCCGCTGGGATTCACCGAGATGGCGGCCGATCTACTTGCCGGCATCGTCGGCGGCAATCCGGAAACAATGGCGGCGAATGCACGCCGGTACGGGTTCGTCGCGCCCGGCGTCGACCTCGATGCCGCGGCCCTCGCCGACGAACTCGGCCTCTTTCGCGAAGCTCTCGTTCGCCCGACTTTTCGTTTCACGACGAAGTGGTTGCGATCGGTTGTCCTGCACGTCTCCCAGCTGCATTTGAGCAACGTCAACAGGCAGCTGACACTGCCCGCGCGGTTGACTCCGATCGGCCGAACGTTCGTCGCCGGCGCTGGGGTTTTGTGTCAGATCGGTGGCGAGGTGCGAGTTCGAGACGCGGTTCTGACGCTGGTGCCCGAGTTTGCCGGGGAAGCGAACACCGCACCGATCACCAGCATCCGTTCTTCAGGTATCGACTAGCTACCTATCCTCACTGTCTGAGACAGTGCTTGCCGATCGAGACACTGGCCGATACAGTCCTCGTCGAGCCGACCTGATGTCGACGTACACGTCCCCGTGTGCAGCACAAGGTCACGACTGGCTCTCCGTCAACGACAAGGAGGACCTTGGTGCCAAGAAGACTGGTTTTAGCCGGAATGGTCGCGGTACTTTTCGCGACCGTGCCCGTGACGTCGCTAGCCGAGCCCGCGATTACACCCGAACCTGCAATCGATCCCGTGGTCTGTGGGTTGTGGGGCTGCACCGATGAGCCACCTCTGTTGCCCGTCGACTATCCCGTTGCAGTGCCCCTTCCCGAAGCGCCTGCAGGCGGCTGGACGACGGAGAACCCACCACCTCGATCGGAAGTCCTGTACTGGCAGGACTTCGATTCGGATGGGGTAACCAACTGGGCCGACAACTGTGTTCTCGTCCCCAACGCGGATCAGACCCGCGGGCGCACCGGATCCCGTCAACTCGAGTTCGCACAGGTTGGCCAAGGAGTGGAAGGCCGCCAATCCCGGTGCGATGTATCGCGTATCGGACGAACTAGGCGAGGCGTGCTCGAACTACAACGACAACTGGCGTCGCACGATGATGGCGTTTCGCGTGTCGAGCAACGACCGCAAGAAGGACATCTTCAAATTCGCGGGCCAGAGTGGACCGATGTTCGGCGACGATACGTTGACCCTCGCTGTGCCGACCTGCTCGCGTCTCGACACTTTGATGAACGTCCTCGAGTGGGGATTCCACATACCGGAAGGGCTCATCGCCAATGCTCTGAAGGCCATACTGACTCCGGCAATCACCGACCACTTCGGTTGCAGCACAGGCGTGTTGGCACGTGTAGCCGAGGAGCTGGGTCAGCTGGTGTGGGCCGGAAAACACCTCTACACACCGACCAACGAGGGCGGGGCAATCACCAACCGGTTCTTCGCTCCCGTCACCGAAATCGGGGTGTTCGACCCCTTGATGAAGGCGATGCCGTGGCTGTTTCCCGGCGGGAACGGACAGACCGTTCAGGGTCGAGTGCGCAACGACGCCCGATCGCCGTGGGATGGTCGGAACTCGACCGCAATCGACTGGCGCACAGTGTCCGACACCGGAATCGGATTGCAGGGCAACAGATGGCCGATCACCGATCAGTCGCTGAGCGACCTGCTCAACGCGATGATCGGGCTCGGCAAGGTCGCAGGCCCCGGCATCGAAGGCCAGATCATTCGCGCCCTACCGATCGCACTGGGCGACATCATGAAGATGATCCCCATCGTCCGCGACTTGGACGTCGACTACCTGATCTACGACTCGTGCCGCGCGCTTCAGGAAGGGTTCACCCCGTGCACGGCAGAACTGGCGTTGCATCGCCCGGCGGACGGTGCCACTCGCTGGTTCCAGGAGGGCTGGATGCCGTTCAGCACCGTGGATCCGGACATCCTGCACCAGACCAACTGGGAGTTGAACAACTTCGACGAGATCATGCCCGCGTTCTACAACCTGCCACCGAATGTCGGTATCGACAATTGATGGAGGAACCCGGGCTCAGATAGCGCAGGAATCACCTTCGCAGTTGGGTGCGGCGCCGCTGGTTGTGACGAGGGTCAGCGGCGCCCGCTCCGACCAGGCCTGTTCGAGGGTCTGCAAGACGATATCGGCAGACTGCGCGCCCGATACTCCGTACTTTTCGTCGATCACGAAGAACGGCACGCCGCTGATTCCGTACGAACGAGCTTGCTGTTCGTCGGCGCGTACGGCGTCCGAGTAGCGGTCGCCTTCCAGCACCGCGTCGACCTCGGCGGCGTCGAGACCGACTTCGATCGCAAGCACGCGCAGCGCCGAGTGGTCCGAAGTGGCCAGGCCCTCGGTGAACGTCGCGCGATCCAAGCGTTCCTTGAGCTCGTCCTGAACGCCGTGTTCCAGCGCGAGATGCAGGAGACGGTGGGCATCGAAGGTGTTGCCCGGCCGGGCGAGGTCGAATCGGAAGTCCAGGCCTTCGTCCGCAGCTGTCGCTGTCAGCCGGTCGGTCATGGTCTGCGCCTCGGCGACCGAGACGCCGTATTTCGCTGCGATGCGCTCGGCGTGGTTGCCCTGTTCAGTGGCACTCGGCGCGGCGTTCGGATCCAATTCGAAACTGCGCCAGACGAGTTCGATCTCGTCGCGATGCTCGAACCGGGTCAGCGCCCTCTCGAAACGCCGCTTTCCCACGTAGCACCACGGACACACGACATCGGACCAGATCTCGACCTTCATACTCATGACCGGTGCAACAACGCGAGTGCGGCAAAAGATTCCGTCGGCAGGTTCGCCGCTGCCGACCCGCTAGGCTGGCCGACCATGCGCTCCAAGATCACGATTGCGACCATCGCCGCAGCCCTTGCCGTCACACCGATGTTGGCCGGCTGCGGTTCGGACGACGATTCCTCTGCTGCTTCGACAACCACGCGCGCTTCGGCCGCGGCGACTACGGCGAAAACGTTCGACACCGTCTGCACCGCCGACGACGTCGTTGTCGGCGGCGAACCTGACTCGAGGCCGGAGATCACCATTCCGGATACGTGCGGGCCGCCGACACAGCTGCTGACCAAGGACCTCACCGCGGGTACGGGTGCAGAGGTCGTTGCGGGCACCGACGCGACCGTCCAGTACCAGCTCGTGACGTGGTCGGACAAGGCGGAGAAGGACGCGTCCTGGGACCGCAACAAGCCGTTCACCGTCGAGAAGGTCGGTCAGGCACCGGTTATCGACGGGTGGAACGAGGGATTGATCGGGATGAAAGAAGGCGGACGTCGGTTGCTGATCGTGCCGCCGGAGCTCGGTTACGGCAAGGGCGGAAACGGTATCAAGCCGAACGAGACGCTCGTGTTCGTGATCGACGCGGTCGCGGTGAACTAACGCTCCCAACATCGAACAAGTCGGTTGCCGCCGGCCTTCTTCGCCTCGTACATGGCGAGGTCGGCCGGGGCAAGGACACCCTCGAACGTGCTGTACTCCCCCGGTGAATCCAGCGCGGACCTCGCCAAGATCCACGCACCCGAGCTGGCTGTGATGGGTAACCGGTCCTCGCTGCGATAGACAGCGTTGTGAATGCGTTCGGTCGTCGCATCGATGTCGGTGGGGCGGCACAGCAGAACTACGGCGAATTCGTCGCCACCGAGTCGGCCGACCAGTCCGTGTGCTGGAACGACATCGGCGAGCCGTTGTGCGACGGCGCGCAACGCGAGATCGCCGCCTGCGTGGCCGTTCGCATCGTTGAGACGTTTGAATCTGTCCAGATCGATCACCATGACCACCGTGGCGAGTCCGTCCGTCGACGGTATACCGAGCAGTCGCTGCGCTTCGTCCTCGACTCCGCGTCGATTGAGCAGATCCGTCGGCGGGTCTCGGTAGGAATCTCTGGCGTCCTCCTTCAGAAACGTGACGCCAACGTGCAATCCGAGTGGGACGAGCACGATCAACCCCATGAGGACCAGCAGCTGGCCTGCAAGAACCGGCACGTCCGGATTCGGCCCGAGTGCGACGTGGACGCCGACGGCGCTGCAGACCGTCAGTGCCCACACCAGGTGGGCGACGATCACACGCGGGCTGTGCAGCAGGGTGACGTACATTCCGATGACGACGAAAAGGCCGCATCCGGGTAAGGCGGCGAGCCTCTCGTCCGTACCGAACAGCACGGCGACGGCAAGGCCGATCTCGGCCCACCAAACGAACCACAGCGAGTTGCGCTCCGCAGGCCACGGCATCGTCGGCCATCGGACGGCGGCGTACAGTGCGCTCAGTGTCAGTACGACGACGACGAGTCGGGTCGTCGGTGCGCGCGGGCCGCTGTCGCTGAACTGCACGAGCACTGCGCAGATCCCGAATATTGCGCACCAGATCCCGATCGCCGTACGAATCGGTCGGCTCAGGGATCGCCGATCCAGAAACGCGGGCAGCCATCCGTAATCGAACTCGGTCCGCCACCAGCGACGAACGTTCGATCGGAGCACACCCAACCTTCCCTCACCGCACTCGAGCGCTCCCGACCGCGCAGAATGAAGCTTACGAGGACAGGAGACAAGGACCGGGCCTTTCAGCGCTTCGGTAGCTGCGACGTGGGGTAATAACACTTGGTAGGCGCCCGTCCCCTTGGAAATGTACGCTTCCATCAATTGATGCATCGTTTGTGCATCACTAGTCGGTATCGTTGGTAACGAAGCTCGAAAGGGAGGCAGTCGTGAATCGGGAACTCTCGGCGGCGCACATCACCGATCCGGAGCTCGCTGCGTCCTACCGCGAATGTCGGCGTCTGAACGCGATGCACGGACGCACCTACTTCTTCGCTACCCGATTGTTGCAGCCAAGGCAGCGGCCCGCAGTGCACGCGTTGTACGGGTTCGCGCGATACGCCGACGATATCGTCGACGAGCCCGATCCGTCGACGGGCATAGAGGGTGTACGAGCGGCTCTGACGGAACTCGGCGACGCGTTGCAGGCCGGATTGGCGACCGGGCGGACGGATCATCCCCTGCTCGCTGCCGTCGTCGACACGGCGGCTCGATACAGCATCGCCACTCCCCTGTTCACGGACTTTCTGCATTCCATGCACATGGACCTCACCGTCACGGACTACCCGACTCGTGCGGACTTGCAGCGCTACGTCTACGGCTCGGCCGAAGTGATCGGGTTGCAGGTGCTTCCGGTACTCGAGACGGTCTGCGATCAGGAGGAGGCCGCCCCGGCCGCCGCCGCGCTCGGCGAGGCTTTTCAGCTGACCAACTTTCTTCGTGATGTGGCCGAGGACCTGCAACGGGACCGCGTGTACCTACCGGCCGACGAGTTGGCCGACTTCGGCGTCGACCGTGAGTTGCTCGAGTGGTGTGCGCAGTATCGAACGGTCGACAGCCGGGTACGTCGGGCGCTGATCGAACAGATCGCATTCACACGATCGGTGTACGACCGCGCCCGGCCGGGCATCGCCATGTTGCATCCGCGGTCGAGGCCATGTGTGGCCACGGCACTGTCGCTCTACGGCGGGATCCTCGAGCGGATAGAAGCACTCGATTACAACGTGTTCGCAGGACGAGCCCGTGTCGGCACTCCCCGTCGACTTGGTCTCGCGGCCAAGGCGGTCACCGGCACAGCTTTCGCGCGCGTCGCGACCTCCCCCGCTCACACAATGAGGAGGCCGGCATGAGCCCACCGATCCCGATGGTCGCAGAACACGAAAAGCTCGCATCCGATGTCGATGCGCGGCAGGAGTTCGCGACCGCGGTGCATGCCGTTCTAGCCGAGTTCTTCGAAACCCAGCAGGCGACGGTCGGCTCGGTCGGACCCGTTTTCGCCGATGCCGTCGAGGTGCTGAAAAGTTTCGTGCTCAACGGTGGCAAACGGGTGCGGCCATCGTTCACCTGGGCCGGCTGGCTCGGTGCGGGAGGTAGCCCCGACAGCGATCGGGCAACGGCCGTTCTGACCGTCGCCGCGGCGCAAGAGTTCATCCAGGCCAGCGCTCTGATTCACGACGACGTGATGGACGAATCCAGCACGAGGCGCGGTGCACCGTCGGTCCACGTCCAGTTCGCGAATCGCCATCGCCGCGGTGGGTGGGAGGGCGACTCCCGGAAGTACGGCGAGGCAATCGCGATCCTGCTCGGCGACCTCGGCCTGTGCTGGGCCGACGACATGCTGCGGTCGGCCTATCTACGGATGGACGAGCACAAGCGGGTCGCACCGGTGTGGTCCGCCATGCGAACCGAAGTGATCGGCGGTCAGGTTCTCGACATCGCGACGGTTGCCGAGCGAGACGAATCCGAAGCGGCGGCGTTGCGTATCGATCGGTACAAGACCGCCGCGTACACGGTGGAGCGTCCGCTGCACCTCGGTGCCGAGTTGGCAGGCGCCGGACCGGACCTTATCCGTGCGTATCGGCAATTCGGTGTCGACATCGGCATTGCGTTCCAACTGCGCGACGATCTTCTCGGCGTCTTCGGCGATCCGGTAGTCACCGGGAAACCGATCGGCGATGATCTACGCGAAGGAAAGCGGACGGTACTGCTGGCGCTCGCACTGCAGCGAGCCAATCCGAAGGAGTCCGCGCTGCTGCGGCGCTGCATCGGAACAGCTATGTCCGACAACGACCTTGCACGAGTATGTGACGTTCTACGAACAACCGGCGTTGTCGAGGACCTGGAACGCCGGATCGAACGATTGACCGACCGCGCAATCGTCGCACTGGAAACGTCGGAGGCCACGCCGACCGCTCAGCGACTGCTCCGTGGCATGGCACTGTCAGCAACCCGGCGAGAGGCATGACGAGTAGATGAGTTTACGGACTGTTGCAGGACCGACCGACCGAGTCGTCGTCGTCGGTGCAGGGCTCGCAGGACTTTCTGCGGCACTGCACCTTCGCGGCGCAGGGCGTGATGTCACTCTGCTGGAGCGGGCGGCCATCGTCGGCGGTCGGGTCGGTGTCCACGTCGCGGACGACTACTCGATCGACTACGGCGCGAGCGTGCTCACCATGCCCAATCTGATCGCGGAAGCGCTCGCAGCGGTCGGGGCGACCTTCGAATCCACTGTGCCGCAACTACAACCGATCCCGCTGTCGCCCGCGTACCACGCCCGCTTCGCCGACGGCACATCGATCGACGTGTACTCCGATCCCGAGCTCATGAGCGCAGAAGTCGAAAAGAAGTGCGGGACAGAAGAAGCCACACGCTATCGACGGCTGCGAAGCTGGCTCTCGGACATCTTCGACGCCGAGTTCGGGACCTTCATCGACGCCAATTTCGACTCGCCGCTCGACCTGATCTCGGGTCGCACCGCGGCGAAGGACTTTCTGCAGTTGTTGCGGATCGGTGGGTTCGGACGTCTCGGTCCGCACGTCGATCGCTTGATCAAGGATCCGAATCTGCGTCGGGTATTCACCTTTCAGGCGCTGTACGCCGGCGTCGCACCGGCCAAAGCTCTTGCCGCGTACGGCGCTATCGCGCACATGGACACCTCGCTCGGAGTGACGTTTCCGGCAGGCGGCATGCGAAACATCGCCGCAGCGATGGCAGATGCGTTCACGACTGCTGGAGGCACTCTTGCAACCGGTACGTCCGTCGCGAGCATCGAGTTCGACGGTCGACGTGCGCGAGCAGTGGTGTGCGACGACGGCAGCCGCCACGAATGCGACGCGCTCGTACTGACGCCCGACCTTCTGGTCACCGACAAGTTGCTCGAGCCGATCGGGCTGCGGCCACGACGTCGCGTCCGCGTGTCGCCGTCGGCTGTCGTAGTGCACGGGACAGTGCCGATCGAGGTCGCACAGGGTTGGCAGGCGCAGTCGCACCACACGATCGACTTCGGAGCCAAGTGGGACGGCACTTTCGACGAGATCATCGCGAAGCGCGGACGCGGCAAGGTGATGTCGGATCCGTCGCTGCTGATCACTCGGCCCGCCCAGACGGATCCGTCCCTGCTGGTTCGCCGCGGTGAGGCTGTCTACGAGCCGGTTTCGGTACTCGCACCGTGCCCTAACCTCGTCAGTGCACCGCTCGACTGGGAAACACTGCGTGATCCCTACGTCCGTGAACTGCTGACGACGCTGGAAAGCCGCGGCTACAAAGGCATTTCGGACAACCTGCAGATCGACCGCATCGATACGCCGAAAACCTGGCTCGACGCCGGGATGGTTGCCGGTTCGCCGTTCTCCTCGGCACACGTGTTCCGCCAGACCGGCCCGTTCCGCCGCCGGAACCTGGTGCGTGGCAGCGACAACATCGTGCTCGCGGGATGTGGCACGACGCCTGGCGTCGGCATACCGCCGGTTCTCATTTCCGGAAAGCTCGCAGCCGAACGTATTGCGGGGCCGGTATCCTCACAGGCAGCAGCACCATCGGCGTCGAGCGCAACCGGAGGGAGCTGACGTGGACAATTGGCAGTACCTGATCGTGATGGCGTTGTGTGTCGCGGTGACGATCCCGCTCGAGTTTCTCGGCGCGCGGGTCTATCGAGATCCCGGCACCGCGCTGCGATCGATTCTGCCCGTTGCCGCCGTCTTTCTCGTGTGGGACGCCATCGCGATAGCCGGCAGTGTGTGGTCCTACAACCCACGCTACGTAACTGGCTTCGACCTGCCCCTGGACATTCCGATCGAGGAGTTCGTGTTCTTCCTGGTCATACCGCTCTGTGCACTGTTGACCTATGGCTGTGTCGAGGCGCTGACCGATCGCTGGAAAACGTTCGTGGCTCGACGTAACACGATGGAGCGCACCTCGTGACCGGCATCGGCTACACACTTCCCGCCCTCGTCTCGGTCGTTGTCGTCGTAGCGTGGGAACTGACCTACCTGCGAACCGGACTCTTCCGCAAAAGCACGTACTGGGCGACGATGGCGATCGTCTTCGCGTTTCAGATTCTCGTCGATGGCTGGCTCACGAAGCTGAGTGCGCCGATCGTGCTCTACTCGCCCGATCACGTGAGCGGGATCCGTTTCCCATGGGACATCCCGATCGAAGATTTCTTCTTCGGATTCTCGATGATCACGGCAACGCTGTTGCTATGGGAACACCACAAGAAACGAAAGCCGAAGCAACAGAAAATGATTCAGACACCTAACGAGGCCGACGAATGACCGTCGGTGCATCGGGCCTGCCACGCGATGCCGTCCCCGCCGCTTTCGATGTCGGCGCGAAGTCCTACGACCGCCTCGTCGGTGCCAATCCCGGCTATCACGCTCATCTACGGATGTCGGCGCTTCGGCTGCGACTCCCCCGCGACGGGGCCGGACTACGGTTGCTCGATGCCGGATGCGGCACAGGAGCTTCGACCGCAGCCCTGTTGGCCGCCGCACCGTTGGCCGACATCGTTGCGATCGACGCCTCGTCGCAGATGCTCGCGCAAGCGAAGGCGAAGGACTGGCCGGAGTCGGTCCGCTTCGTCCACACGACTGTCGAGGACATGGCAGCGGCGGGCGTTCAAGGGCCGTTCGACGCCATCCTGGCTGCTTACCTGCTTCGTAACGTGGCCGATCAAGGTCGCCAGTTGCGGGCGTTCCGCAACATGCTCGCGCCTGGCGGCACACTCGCCGTGCACGAATACTCGGTTCGAGACTCGGTTGTCGCCCGTGCCATCTGGAATGCGGTGTGCTGGAGCATCATCATTCCCCTCGGCAAGGTGACGTCCGGTGACGCGACGCTCTATCGGCATCTGTGGCGTAGCGTCTCGGACTTCGACGGCGTTGCGGCATTCGAAAGGCGTTTGCGTACAGCCGGTTTCGACGGTGTGCACACCGAACCGATGACCGGGTGGCAGCGCGACGTCGTTCACACCTTCCTGGCAGACGTCCCGACCTGCGAGGGAACATGACGCGTTCGATAGGTCGCGATCGCCGGTTGGTAACCCACCCCGCTGCCGGCGGGGCCGAAGATGCCCGGACCCTGGCTCGCCGTCCACACGTTGTGGTCGTCGGTGGCGGTATCGCGGGTCTCGCCGCAGCGACCGGTCTCGCCGAGCGTGGTGTCAGTGTCGAGGTGATCGAGCGCGAGTCGTACCTCGGTGGTCGCGTCGGCGCCTGGTCGGAACGGACGGACGACGGTGCCGACGTCTCGATGAGTCGCGGCTTCCACGCCTTCTTTCGGCAGTACTACAACCTGCGCCAACTCCTACGCCGCACCGACCCGCAGCTGAGTCGTCTCACCGCGCTCGAGGACTATCCGCTGATCGACGCACACGGTCGCGTCGACGGATTTCGTGGACTGCCGCGAACCCCGCCCTGGAACGCGATCGCATTCGCATTGCGCAGCCCGACCTTTCGGGTGCGCGACCTCGTCAAGATGAATCCCCGCGCGGCCGCTCCTCTGGCGATGGTGTCGGTGCCCGAGATCTTCGACCAACTCGACAACGTCGATGCCGAAGAGTTTCTGCTGAGCATCAACTTTCCCGAACCGGCCAGGCATCTTGCGTTCGACGTGTTCTCGCGGAGCTTCTTCGCCGCGCCGACCGACATGTCGGCCGCGGAGTTGGCGACGATGTTCCACATCTATTTCCTCGGCTCGAACGAGGGACTTGTGTTCGACGTGCCGGACAGTGCATTCGACACCAGCCTCTGGAATCCGCTGCGCGCCTATCTCGAGCGTCTCGGCGTCGAGTTTCGAATGGATACAACGGTTTCGAGCATCGAGGCGACCGCAGGCGACACCTTCGTCGTCGAACACGACTCGGGCACTACGACCGCCGACGGAGTCGTCCTGTCCACCGACGTCGGTGCGTTGCGCGGCATCGTCGAGCGCTCCCCCTCGCTCGGTGACGCAACATGGCGTGACCAGGTCGCGCGGCTACGGTCGGCACCGAAGTTCTTGGTCGTACGGCAGTGGTTGGACCGGCCGGTCGCCGAGGATCGTTCGCCGTTCCTCGGAACAGGTGGTCTGCCACCCCTCGACAACATCAGCATCCTCGACAGCTACGAACGCGAAGCGGCGGAGTGGGCCCGGACAACGGGTGGCACTGTCGTCGAATTGCATGCCTACGCAGCACATTCCCACGAGAGCGGCAAGACCGACGTTGAGATTCGGGACCAACTCGTCGCACGTCTGCACGAACTCTATCCGGAAACGGCCGACGCCAAGGTAGTCCACGAATCGACGCTGTGGCGCGAAGATTGCCCCTTGTTCGGACTCGGCGATTTCGCCGCACGGCCGACGGTATCGACGCCACACCCCCGACTTGTCCTGGCAGGGGACGGTATTCGCATCGACCTGCCTGTCGCGTTGATGGAACGTGCCGCAACAACAGGCTGGCGCGCTGCGAACATCCTGCTGTCGAGCTGGAAACTTGCCGGCCACGACACGTACACCGTTCCGACCAGTGGGCGATCACGGCCGCTGCGCTGGCTCGGAACCCGAGCAGCCAAGGAGCGCACATGAGCAAGTCACGCTGGGCCGCCAAAGTGCCGCTACGGGCGATTCCGCGGATCGACTGGGCCTCGCAGAAGACCACCTACCGTGAAGCGCGGCCCGACTTGATCGCGGCGGCGGCCGAACGTGCGCACAAACGCCCGTCGGGAAACTGGTACGTCATCGGCGCTAGTCGAGAGGTCCGCTCCGACCGACCCTTCGGCACGACCGTCGACGGCGTCGAGGTCGTTGCGTGGCGAGCCGAGGACGGCGGCCTCCTGGTCGGTCCTGGCGCGTGCCCGCACCTCGGTGCTCCGCTGTCACTCGGAAAAGTCGACTGCGGCACCCTTCGTTGCCGGTGGCACGGTCTGGCTTTGGACTCGAAAGGGGCGTACGGCTGGAGGCCTTTTCCCAGCTACGACGACGGCATCCTCGTCTGGGTCCGACTCGACACCGTAGGCGGTGAAGAACCGCTCGACGCGCCCATCGTGCCGGAGCGACCGAACAAGGCGACGAGTATCGACGCTGTGGCAACCGTCGTCGGCACCTGTGAGCCCTACGACATCGTGGCCAACAGGCTCGACCCGTGGCACGGAGCATGGTTCCACCCGTACTCGTTCACGCGGCTCGACGTTCTCAGTTCGCCGCCGGTGATCGAAGACGGCGACAGCGACGACCGCTTCCTCGTCGCAGTGACCTTCCGCCTCGGGGGTCGGATAGGAGTTCCGGTCAAGGCCGAATTCACCAGTCCGGATCCACGGACCGTAGTGATGCGAATAGTCGAGGGCGAGGGCATCGGCAGCGTCGTCGAAACGCACGCCACCCCCCTCGGACCCGGTCCCGACGGCCTACCGAGGACCGCGGTGATCGAAGCTGTCGCAGCGGACTCGGAGCGGCCCGGTTTTGCCGTCGCGCGGAAGGCGCAAACGTTGCTGCGCCCACTGATGCGTCGGTCCGCCGCGAGGCTGTGGCGTGACGACCTCGACTATGCGGAGCGCCGCTACCTGCTACGCGCCGGCCACGTCTGAGGCGCTGACCGCTTAGATCTGCACCCGGGCCTAGATCTGCACGGGCGCCGGATCGGGGCTCGGACCCGGCGGGGCAGGCGGTGTGGGTGCAGGTGCAGGCGTCGGATCCGGGTTGGGAGCGGGCGTCGGCGTCGGCGACGGTTCCGGCGTTGGTGCTGGATCCGGCGCTGGAACGGGATCAGGCACAGGTGACGGCTCCGGCACCGGGGTGGGCTCGGACGGACTCGGCGGCGTGAGTGGTTCGGTCATGTAGGTGACCTACCCGGTGGCCGAAGAGCTCAACCGTGTTCGGTCTCGTCGGAGACCGAATTCGTCTTCGCCACGGCCCCTGTTGCGTCGAGTCTGTGCAGCACCTCGTCCACGATCACCGGATCGGCGCCGTGCTCGTTGCGTGCTGCAACAACTTCGGTTCGCGCGGCCGCGAGCAGTTCCGCTTCGACGCGCGCCAAGTGTCGGGCATGGGCGATACTGCGGACCGGAAACTCGCGGTCCTCGTCCTCGTCGGGCTCGAGACCGAGTTTGTGCCACATCGTCGTCGCATCCTGATAGGCCTGCTCGAGGAGTCGTTTGTCGACCGAGTCGTCGCCTTTCAACTCGTCGAGCCTGTCGAAACCGGCGTCGCGAGCACGCCGCATCACCTTCTGTTCCGACGCAATGCGATGCGACTCGGATGTCTGTACACCGAGGCGCCGCACCAGTAACGGCAGCGTGAGGCCCTGCACGAGAAGCGTCACGATGATGACGACGAAGGCAATGAAGATCAAACGGTCGCGTTCGGGAAATCCTTCGGTCGGCAGCGCAAGCGCGGCGGCCAGCGTCACCACCCCGCGCATGCCTGCCCACGACGCGACGGTCATCTCTTGCCAGCCAACGGGTTCGGCGTCGCGTCCACGCCGTCTACGAAACTTCTCCTCGAGGGAACCGACCAGGAAGATCCACACGAAGCGAACCACGACGACGAAGGCCGTGATCGCCAGCGCCTGACCGATCAGCACTGTGACATCACCCGGAACACTTTCGGCGATAACTCGCAGTTCCAGACCGACGAAAGCGAAAGCCGCTCCGGTGACGAGAAGTTCGACGATCTCCCATGTCGTTCCGGCCGCGAGTCTGGTCGCCGCGGATTCCTTGTCTGCGTAGCGACTCAACGCGAGTGCAAGGGTGACCACGGCGAGAACGCCACTGCCGTGTGCTTCGTCAGCGGCGACATAGGCAACGAACGGCACCACGAGAACCAAAGCTGTGCCCGCCGGATGCGCTGGCAGCCTGTTCAACAACCACCGAGTCGCAAGCGCGATCAGCAGCCCGATCGTGATGCCGAGCGAAATGGCAAGAAGCAGTTGCCCGCCGGCTTTGACGGGCGAAAACGCTCCGGTCGCGACAGCGGCGACGGCTACCTCGTACAGGACGAGTGACGTTGCATCGTTGGACAGGCCCTCCCCTTCGAGAACGGTCTGTAAACGACGGGGCAACCGCAGCCCGCGGGCGACGGTTGTCGCGGCGACCGGGTCCGGCGGTGCGACGAGCGCACCGAGCGCGATCGCGGCAATGAGCGGCAGTCCCGGCACGAGTGCCTGCAATACGACTCCAACCACAAGGGCCGTCACCCCGACCAGCGCTACGGCAAGCAAGCCGATCGCGCGCCGGTTGTCCAGAAATTCCCGCCACGACGTTCTGCGAGCGGCAGCGAACAGCAACGGCGGAAGCACCAGCGGCAGAATCAGATCGGGACTGATATCCGCTCTGGGTAAACCCGGAACGAAGGCGATCAATAGCCCGAACACAAGCAGCAGCACGGGATACGGCACGTTCCACCTGACGGCCAGTGGCGACAATGCGATCGTCGCGGTCAACAGCACAAGCAATAACGTCAACTGGCCCATCGTCGACGAATACCCCGTGGCGTGAGATCCAACAGTGACAGTTGTCGCTACCATGGCGTGATGCCGAGCGCCCCCGCCGAACCGCGCACAGTAGTGCCGTTGACCGGTCAAGACGCGCGCTGGGAGAAACACAACACCGACAGGGAAAACCGCATTCTGCAAGCAGCGGTGGAACTGATCGAACTCAGCGACGCCGGAGCGGACCTCACGATCGCGCAGATCGCGGAACGCGCCGGATTGGCCAAATCGGTGCTGTACCGACGATTCACCGGCCGCGACGAATTGGATCGTCGGATCAGATCGTTCATCGCCGCCCAACTGAGTGCTGCGTTCGACTCCGAACTGGACTACACGCAGGGCACGATTCGGCAGATCATCTCGCGAACGATTCTCGTACTGGTCGATTGGGTGTCCGATCATCCGAAGCTGGTCGAATTCATGCGGACCGGACCGTCGGCGGACGACGACGATCTCGATGCCGTCAGCAGCCTCGCGAAGTCGGTTGCACGCAGGGCCAACGAAATAATGTCAGCACTGGCAACGTCGATTGGCATGGCAGACAACGACTTTCAATCGTTGACGTCGGCACTCGTGACGATGACGGACGGTAGTGTTCGGCAATGGATCCGCGACCCCGACGTGACCATGAGCCGGAGTTCCATGGTCGACACGCTGACGTCCTACGTCTGGTTCGTGGTCGACGGTGAGTTTCGAACGCGAGGTCTCACCGTCGATCCCGACATGCAAGTGCTGGCGGTTATCAGCGCGTTGTTGGGTCCGCAGCCGCTGTCCTGATCACCGGTCTCGGCGGTTGGGCTCGCCGCGATAGCGTGCCGCGGGTCCGTCGATGCGGAGTACCCGCCACGCGAAACGGGCAACAGGGTTCATCAGTCCGAGTTCTTCGGTCAGCATTCTGATATCGCCGAAGTAGCCGGCCAAGATCTCACGCGACGCGGGACTTCGCCAAAATGCTTCCCTGATGACATGCGGCGGAATACCGAGTTCACGAGCGAACGGTCGCGGCGGAACCATGATTGCACCGGCTAGAAAGCGCATGATGAAGGGCACCCAGAGGGAGAGCAGAGCCCTGCTGATCGGGTCCTTCTCGGGAACTCGGGCGCGCACGAATTCGTAGGCGAAGGAAATGTGCCGCGCTTCCTCGGCGATATGGATTTCCACCGTCCGCAGCATTGCCGGTGGTACCGCACGTCCTTCGCGAATGAGGTCCTTCTGAAAGTGGTCTATCGGCTCTTCCCCGGCGAGAATGCCGTAAAGAAAAGCCACGGGCATGGCAGCCCCGATCAAGGGCCAGACAGGCGATGTGCGCCGGTAGAACCACCGCATCCCTGGAACATCTACGCCCATGCGGTTGATCAGTTCTTGAAACATCTGGATGTGGTTGCACTCTTCGGTCATTTCGTGCATGCAATACCGAAATTCGGTCGATCCGTTGGGCATTCGCATGGCAGTTTGCATAAGCCCACGGATGAGAACGCTTTCGAAGAACAATCCAACTTTGGTGACGTTCGCTTGCCTCGCAAATCCGATTGCGATTTGACGCTCTTCGCTCAGTGCCTGATACCAGGGATGCGCGCCGAGGGGGTCCGATATTGGCGAGAGGATCCAGCGTGGATCGCCGACGTCGATCGCAAACTCCGGCGAGTCCCAATCGATGTCGCGATAGGGGTCGAAACTGCGGTGAACGGATCCGTCGGACAAGGTCTGGATTCGCGCGAGGTGCTCGGGACCGGATGCTTGTTCCCCGTACGGAGATGGGGGCATTTCGGTTTGCATGTGCCTGGACGGTATCGACAACGTCATCGGTGTCTCACTTTCTGTCGTCGCCCAGGCTAGTGGGACATCGAGTCCCACACAAGTCCTAGCGAGTGGGACCTCGCATACCGGATGAACGCCGCAGTCAGACCGATCCAGCACCGTTTCCACAGAGGGCGAGCGCCGCAGCCTCGATCGATTCCTCGGAGAGCAGTACCCGCAGCGCCGCGTCGCCGAGCGGAATGAAGCTGTCTTCGGATGCGACTCTGACGATGTCACCGTCGAAGCCACCGGCGACGAGTTCGGTGACGATCCCCTCTCCGACTCCCCCGGAGCGGCGGGTCTCGTCCACGACGAGAACGCGTCCGGTCGACTTCGCTTCGCGAAGGAGGTCGGCCGTCGGCAACGGTACGAGCCACCGTAGATCGACGACGCGGACCTCGATGCCGATGTGTGCAAGCCGTTGCGCCACGCGAAGACTCATGTAGACGCAGTTGCCGAAGGTCGCGATCGTCAGATCCTTGCCCGAGCCGTACACACGTGCCGACCCGATGGGAACGTGCGTTGCACCCCACTCCTCCGCGCTCGCATACGGGGCCGACCACATGGCGTCACCGTCGGCGTGCAGATCCCGAACATGGTACAGCGCAATGGGTTCGAGGTAGACGCACGTCGTGCCGTCCACCTGCGCGGCCGCCGCGCACGTGCGCAGCATCGCTGCCGCGTCGTCGGGTCGTGCCGGCGACGCGACGACGATGCCAGGAATATCTCGCAGTGCGGCGACGGCATTGTCGTTGTGGAAATGGCCACCGAAACCCTTCTGATAGCCGTAGCCCGCAACTCGCACGACCATCGGGTTTCGGTACAGACCGCTCGAGAAGAACTTGAGTGTCGCTGCCTCACCGCGGATTTGGTCGGCGGCATTGTGCAGATACGCGAGGTATTGAATCTCCGGTATCGGCAACAGGCCCGACACTCCCGCGCCGAGCGCGACGCCCAGGATCGACTGCTCGTCGAGAAGTGTGTCGAACACCCGCGCCGGACCGACCTTCTTCAGTAACCCTCGGGTGACGCCGTAGACACCACCCTTCCGGGCGACGTCCTCACCGAAGACCAGCGAATTCGGATGTTGGACAAGGATGTCCAGCAACGCGCGGTTGATCGACTGTGCCAGAGTCAGCCGATCTTCCTCGGGCGCGGGTCGTCCAACGCCCCGAGAAGGAACAGCCGCGGCGACCTTGTTCGGGTCGGGCAGTTGCAGCGGCGCCATGATGTCGGCCGCAGACTCCAGTCTGGGTCGACGGGTGGCCTCCCGTGCCAACGCTGCAACGTCGTCGCGCTTGGTCTCGTAGAGGTCGACCACATCCTGTGGCGTATAGAGTCCGGCCGCGACCAGAAGTCGAGCAGTGGCGAGCAGCGGATCGCGTCGAAGCTCGTCGGCGATCTCGGCTGGAACCCGGTATGCGGCTTCGAGATCCGATCCGGCGTGTCCCATCAGCCGTACGGTCCGCAGGTGGAGAAACGCGGGGCGGCGTTCGGTCCGAACGAAAGCGGCTGCGGCAGTGGCTGCGTCGTATGCGGACGCGATATCGCAACCATCCGCGCTGAAGTAGGTAAGGCCGTCCCTGTGGCCGTAGGACCGCTCGATCCACCCGGTCGGGGTCTTCACACTGATGCCGATGCCGTTGTCCTCACACACCAGCAGCAGTGGCAGCGGCACACCCGAATACGCGGTGTACAGCGCGGCATTGATCGCACCGACCGCCGTCGAATGGTTCGCAGACGCATCGCCGAAGCTGCAGACGGTGACGGAATCTTGCGGCCACGCGGCCTCGACTCCCAACTTCGGTGCCCGGCAGGTTGCAAAGGCGACACCGACGGCGCGTGGCAAATGTGATGCGATGGTGGAGGTTTGCGGTATCACGTTGAGGTCGTGGCGGCCGAAGACTTTGTGTCGGCCGCCTGCAATCGGCTCGTCGCGCGCCGCGACGATGCCGAGCAGGATGTCTCGGAGCGGATTGTCGAGCGGATTTCCGCCACTCCCCTGCCGCGCCCGCTCGAGGAAGAATGCGCCCGAACGGTAGTGCAGCAGTGCGGGATCGGTAAGCCGAAGCGCCCCGGCGACTGCTGCGTTGCCTTCGTGACCCGACGACCCGATCGTGTAGAAGCCCGCGCCTTCGGCACGTAGCGAGCGGGCGGCGAGGTCCAGGTGCCTGCTACCGAGCTGAGCGTCGAAAGCTCGGCGCAGCGGCCCACTGTCAGCGACGAACCATCCCTGATCGGGTCGCGGTGGCTACGCGACTCGACCTCGGCATGCCCAGGCAGCGCGGCGATCGATTCGAGGAAGAGCGTGTCGATCGGCTCGGCCATAGGGTGCTCCTCGCTGAGATCGGCGTCGCGTCCAATCTACGCACAGAGGCTGCTACCTGACCGCGGACAGCACCCCGGCTGCAGGATCGTGGCGCGGCACGCTGCGGCGCCGACCGAGCGGGGCATCGACGCTCGCCTGCGGTCGCAGGACACCGGCCGACGCATCGATGACGCGTCCCACCGTCGAATGGTGCAAGCGCAGCTCCCGTGCGATCTGGGTCTTGGACAGGTCGCGCTGATAGCGAAGGCGCAAGATCTGTGCGACCTCAGCCGCAGGGCGGGTCGTCAGCTGATCGCGGGTCATGTCCGCCGCGACGTGATCCCACGAATCCTGTTCGACCACAACCGGTTGCTCGATTTCCGGAGTCGATACCGGGTGCTGTTCGTCGGCCGTCGGCAGCTCGGGAGCCGGGTCGACAAGCACGTCGACGGGTGCATGCACCGCAGCCTGCCGACGGACCGGAGCCGCGACTCGGACTCTCGACTGGAAGAGCACCGCGATTCCATGGGTTGCAGCAAGCAGCGATATCGGTGCTGCGGTCGCAATCGCTGCTGCAAGTAACGGTGGCAGTTCGGCGGCATCGGTCACGACCGCGTGCAACGCATTCGACGCAATGCTGACCATCGCGGACACGGCGAGGACCGACCAGAAGAACCGGCGCCCTCTGCGCTGCTCCTCGTACGGGGCAAGCGCGACAACAGAAATGGTCGCCTGCAGGATCGTGCCGTCGACGACGACAGGCCACAGCCACGACAGTTCCCGCGGCAGTCCGGCGAGCGTCGCCAAGTCCCAGAGCGCGGAGAACGACAGGACGAAGCTCGCCGCGACGATCACGACGGTGATTACGACGGCGGCCCACAGGGCAACCCGCAGCACCAGTGGCGGCGCTGATGAACTGGTCTCCGAATTCGATTCGACATCTAGGGTCACGGGTCTGTCCTCCCGAATGGCGTGTTGCCAACGTTGGGTGCGGGTGTGTGGGCACCGAGGCACGCAGAAGTGCGTTTGCGCGGCGGTGGGGTCACCGGCCCGAAGCGACGTTGCAATGGCCGACTGCAGCAATCGTTCTCGCTCCAGGTCGGCTGCGAACGCTGACACGCCGCGGTGATCGACGCCGCGCCGACGACACGCCCAAACGGTCTGCAACGGGAACTACGCGGCGAAAACCCAGCCCCGGAGCAGCAAGAAACGCACTCCGCCGACCGCCGCACCGACCGCAATGACGAAGGCGCCTGCCGTCATTGCGGACGCGTCCGGAAAGGCGATCTCGAGCGCTCCCAACGCGACGGAGCTGGTGATCAAACCCACGATCGCGAGGCCACCGCTCTCCCACTGTGCGGCGAGCCAGCCGACTCGATGTGCGGCGCCGAACGTCACCCGCCGATGGAGCTCATTGGCAAGCGCGGTGCTGACGGCAGCGCCGACGAGGTTGGCAGTCATCACCCCTTCGGGGCGGAGTGCGACGAAGAGTACGAAGTACACGATGTTGCTGACGACTCCGACCATGGCGAATCGGACGAGCTGCGCGAATGCGTGGTTGCCATGAAGGTCGAACGCTCGCAGCTGCCGGAGGGCAGGTTCGGCGACCAACATCTTCGAACCACCCTTCTTCGACGTATGCGGCGGCGTTCGACGCATTGTCAGATTCACAGGCGGCGCTTGCTGCTCACTTACAGCTCGCTTAAACCCGCAGCTCGGCGGACGTTGGCATGTCGCGGAATGCTGTCGACCAGGCTGTTGCTGGGCTGTCCACTCGCTCGATGTACACCTAACAGCCTGCTTGCGCGGCTCAGCTGTGGATAACGGGGCGATTATCCACAGCCGCGTGATTTCCATGCGAGCGTCGCCGTGAATTTTGCAAGGCTCGATCGGTGGGGACATACGACCGACCGTTTCGGGGCTCGCAGGCGATCGCCCTCGGTGAGCTGACCGCGTATCAACTTCGTTGCGACTTCACCCGGGTGTACCGCGACATCTACGTTCGGAAGCGAATCGAACTCACCGCCCACATGCGGGCACATGCTGCCGCAATGTATTCGGGCGAGAACTCGATCCTTGCCGGCCGTTCGGCCGCAGCGCTACACGGCACGAAGTGGATCGACCCTCACGAACCCGCAGAAGTGATCCGCCACGACAACTTTCACGCCCCCAAGGGTTTGATCGTGCGGCAGTACGCCATCCATCCCGACGAAATCGTGACAATCCACGGCAGACGTGTGACGACACCGGCACGGACCGCGTTCGACCTCGGGCGGACATTGCAAGCGCCGAGAGCGATCGAAATCGTCGACGCCCTATGCAATGCAACGCAATTGCGACCGCACGAGGTCGCCGAGTTGGCCGAACGTCACCCCGGCGCTCGCGGCATCGTCGGTCTGCGCTCGATGCTCGGACTCGTCGACGGCGGCGCCGAATCACCGCCCGAAACCCGGACGCGACTCACGATTATCGACGCCGGTCTGCCGCGCCCGGAAACGCAACTCGTCATCACCGACGACTCAGGCTATTTCGTTGCCCGCGCCGACCTCGGCTGGCGGCGGTGGCAGGTGCTCGTCGAATACGAGGGCGATGGACACTGGTCCGATCCTCGGCAGAAGCAGCGTGACCTCGAGCGCTACCCGCGACTGGAAGAGCTGGGCTGGCGAATCGTTCGCGTGGGGTCCGCTCTGCTGAGCAGGCGGGAGGAGCTGATTCGCCGCATCAGCGCCAAGTTGCGTGACGCCGGCGCCCCGTTGTGACCGCCGAGCAGGCGCTTAGCGGAACAACGTGCGAGAGGACATCGCAACAACAGCCTGCTCGCCGCCAACGATGGCTGGATCTGTGGCGATCTTGGCTGGATCTGAGCTTTTTAACCAGATCCAGCCATGCAGACTGACTTACAGGAAAGAGTTACGCGCCTATATCAACGGGAGGACACCATGCCTGCATTCGGATTTCTGGTGGAGATGGAAGCACAACCAGGACGCGAGGCTGCCGTCGCGACTTTCCTCGCCGAAGCGAAGGTACTCGTCGACGACGAACCAGGAACGTTGGCGTGGTTCGCCTTTCGAGTCGGGCCGACCACGTTTCGAATCTTCGACGCTTTCGAGACCGAAGACGATCGGCAGACCCATCTGCACGGGAAAGTCCGCGAGCGGTTCTACGCGCAATGGGAACAGCTGTTCACAGTTCCGCCGATCGTCAACGCAGTCGACATCCTCGAGACCAAATTGCCGAACTGACAACCAGCTACTCCCGCTTCGCCATCCATTCGTCGACTAGCGGACCGATCTGGACGAGTGCGTTTTCCGTCATCATGTCGGCGTGCAGCGCGGTGATCGGCTGATTCTCGACGCGACCTCGCACGAACGGTTGCCACTTCGTCGCATCCGCCGCACTCGCTGGACCCTCCAGCGCGGCTGTGAAGAACAGCAGGTCGCCGTCGAAGACTCCCGGGCGATACTCGTTGACGAGTGTCGGCGCCTTGGCTGCATCACCGAAGATCCGTTGAATTCGATCGACGGTGAAATCGGCGATGTCGGCACGGGTCGCCGCGATGAACTGCGCGGATTGCTCGGTGGACAGTTCCGCCAGATCCATGTCGTCGCGAATGGCGATGCCCACCGACCTGAAGAACGCGCGAAGCGCCTTCCTGAACGCGGCGCTGTCCATCGCCAGATGACTGTCCGCGAGAGCAAGGACGGACACGTCGGCGCCGGCAGCCTGCAACTGCACTGCCATCGCATGCGCGACGACGCCGCCGAGCGACCAGCCGAAGAGCCGGTACGGTCCGTCGGGCTGAACTCGGCGAATCTCCTCGACGTAGCGCGCTGCCATCTCCTCGATCGATGACGGACTCGGTTCGGCGTGAACGATGTTCGGCGACTGCACACCGTAGATACCCGTACGCGGATCGAGATGCCGCGTCAGAGCCAGGTATTGCCACGCGAGGCCACCGACAGGATGCACGCAGAACAGTGGCGCCCCGTCGCCGGATTCACGGATCGGCAGCAAAATGTCTAGCCCGCCGGTGTCGTCGGCCGACACGGCGGGACGTTCCACTCGCGCTGCCAACTCTGCGACGGTGCGATGAGTGAACAACCACCGCAACGCAACATCGAGTCCGGTGGCTCCCTTGATCTTTGTGATCGCCTGCGCACCGACGAGCGAGTTGCCGCCGAGAGCGAAGAAGTCGTCGTTGCGACCGACCCGATCGACGGCGAGCAATTCGGCAAACACGTCGGCGATCGCAAGCTCGACCGGCGTTGTCGGCTCTTCGAACTCGAGGTCGTTCGTGCGTGTCGGCTGCGGCAGCGCCGCGCGGTCCAGCTTTCCGCTGGCGTTCAACGGGAACGCTGCCAACAGCACGATCGTGTCGGGGACCATGTAGCCGGGCAGCCGATCACGCAGTGCGGTCAGCAGTCGGTCCGGTGCGGGCGCAACACCCGGAATGCCGACAACGTAGCCGACCAACTGCTCCCCCACCGCGGTGCCGACAACTTCTACGGCGGCCTGCGACACGTCGTCCGATTCGGTGAGCGCTGCTTCCACCTCGCCGAGTTCGATCCGTTGACCGCGCAACTTCACCTGAAAGTCGGTACGGCCGACATAGTTCAACCCGCCGCTCGCATTCCACGACACCAGATCGCCGGTTCGATACATCCGAGAACCGTTGCTGCCGAACGGGTCGGCGACGAATCTGTCGGCCGTTAGGTCCGGTCGCGTGACGTAGCCGCGCGCGAGTTGTGCTCCCGCCAAGTACAGTTCGCCGGTCACACCGACAGGAACGGGCTCGAGCCGCGCGCCGAGGACGTAGGTCTGCGTGTTCCAGATCGGCGCTCCGATCGGGACAGGCGCGCCGTTCGCGAAGGCCTGCTCGGCCGTCACCGATACAGCGGCCTCTGTCGGTCCGTACAGGTTGTACAGCGCCGCGGGACTGACACGTCGCAGCGCTGCAACCGTCGCAGGCGGCAGCGCCTCACCGATCACGAATACACATCTCAGGCTCGACAGCGCAGCCGAATCGGCGTCAGTCGCGAACACCGCGAGCATCGACGGCACGAAGTCGGTGACGGTGATCTGGTGTCGTGCAATGAGATCGGAGACGTATGCGACGTCGCGGTGACCGTCGGGAGTCGCAAGCACAAGGCGCGCGCCCGAGCGCCACGGGACGAAGTATCCCCACATCGACACGTCGAACGTCGTGGCCGTCTTCTGTAGATAGGCGTCGGCACTGGACATCGGGTAGGTGGCCCGCATCCACTCGAGCTGATTGACGAAGGCACCGCGGGATACCGAAACACCCTTGGGTCGGCCCGTCGATCCCGAGGTGAAGATGACGTACGCAGGACTCGCCTGCGAAGGTATGACGAATCCGGCTGCAGCGCCCGAGTATTGGGAAAGATCGAGCCGATCGATGCGCACAACGGCCAAGCCTGCGGGCACGACCGGGTCAGTGTCGCCCTGCGTCAGCACACACACGGGTGCGGACGTATCCAATATGTAGGCGTTGCGGGCGGCTGGGTGATCCGGATCGACCGGGACGAACGCACCACCGGCACGCACAACCGCGTACATGCCGACGACGAGGTCTATCGAGCGTCGCATGGCAAGTGCGACAGTCTTTTCGGGGCCGACACCCAGCGTGACAAGGTGCCGCGCCAGCCGGTTGATCCGGTCGTCGACCTCGGCGAAGCCGAGCGTCCGGTCACCGAAGATCAACGCCGGTGCCGCGGGCGTCAGCTGTACCTGCTGATCGAATCCTGCGAGGAGATCCTGCTCGGACACGTAGTGTGCGGTGGCATTTCGTGTGACCAGCAACTCGCGCCGCTCGTCCGGGGTGAGGATGTCGATCGCACCGACCGGTCTGTCGGCTTCGTAGGCGGCGGCGGCAAGGATGCGGCGTAGGCGCCCCCCGATCGCGCTGACCTCGTGCCGGTCGAAAAGTGCACTGAGGTAACGCAATTGCAGGTGCATGCCGTCGTCGACGGTTGTAACCAGGGTCAGCGGATAGTGCGTCGCATCGCGCAGGGAGACACCCGCCAGCGTCATGCCGTCGACAGCGCCCGCCTGTTCGGTGAGTCCCTTCGCATCGATCGGGTACGACTCGAACACCGTCAACGTGTCGAACACGGCCCCGCCGTTGCCAGCAGCCTGGATGTCGGTGATGCCGAGGTAGTGATGGTCGAGCAGTTCCGTCTGCTCGTTCTGCACACGCCGCAACAGCGTCGCGAAGGTCTCGTCCGCGTTGACGCGAATCCGTACGGGCAATGTGTTGATGAACAGACCGACCATCGACTCGACGCCTGCCAAGCCGGCCGGCCGGCCGGATACTGTCGCGCCGAATACGACGTCGTCACGACTACCCAAGCGGCTCAGCAGAATTCCCCACGACGCCTGCACGATGGTATTGAGGGTGACGCCGTGCTCGGCTGCGACCGCCGCCAGGGCCGCGGTGAATGCGTGATCGATCTCGACGCTCACCTGCTCCGATAGCGAGCTCAGCTCACGACCCGGGTCGATCGGTGCGACGAGGGTTGGCTCGACCCCGGCTAGGGCGCGTTGCCAGACCTGTTCGGACGCTTCGTGGTCTTGTTCGGAGACCCATTCCAGGTAGGACCGGTACGGCCGAACCCGCGGCAGCGACGATCCGTCACCGCCTGTCGCGTAGAGGGTCAGCAAGTCGGCGAGCAGCAACGGCATCGACCAACCGTCGAGCAGAATGTGATGGTTCGTCACGACCAGCTTGTAGACGCCGTCCTCCAGCTCGAGCAGCGCGAACCTGATCAACGGTGGTTGCTCTACATCGAAATGCGCGACGCGGTCCTGTGCGATGAAGGTCGCCAGAGCGTCGTTGCGGTCGCCAGGTTGCAGACCGCGGAGATCGACATCGCGCCACGGCACAGTCACCGACTCGAGCACAACCTGCACTGCTGTGCCGTGCCGATCGCTGACGAACGCGGTCCGTAGATTCGCGTGTCGATCCAGCAGGCCCTGTGCGGCGGCGCGCAGCCGCGCGGCGTCGACGGCTCCCTCGAGATCGAGAACGACCTGCACCGAGTAGGCATCGACAGACGATTCGGCGAGCAGCGCGTGAAACAGCAAGCCCGCCTGCAGCGGCGCCAACGGCCACACGTCGACCGCGCTCGGGTACCGCTTCTCGAAACGGTCCAACTCACTCTGATCCAGCGCAACCAACGGCACATCGGACGGGGTCAACCCACCCGCGGTGCCAGAGCTCGCGTGATGTGCCAACCCAGTCAAGGCGTCCAGCCACAGTTCGGACAGGTGCCGAACCTCGCTCTCCGACAGCAGCTTCGATGCATACGCGAACGAGGCGCGCAGCGCTGGGCCATCCGGTCCCTCGGTGACGATGGCGTTGATGTCGACGGCCTTGTTGGCGGGCATGTCCGCGTCAGCGGCGGCCGTGACGTCACCGAAGGCGCCGGTTGGAGCCCAAGCAACGGCCCCCGCCTCCTTGTCGCCCGAACCGAGCAGCACCTGGCCGAGGTAATTGAAACTGATCTGCCCGTCCGGGAGATCCGCCGATTCGACCGCGGTCGACGCGTTGGAGTACCGCAGCAACCCGTAGCCGAGACCCTTGTCGGGTATCGCGAGCAGCGTTTCTTTCACCAATTTGATTGCCGCACCCGCTGCCGTTCCGCCTGCGATCGCGTCGTCGATGTCGATACCGGACACATCGAGTCGCACCGGGAACACGCTGGTGAACCAACCGACAGTGCGCGACAGATCAGCCCCTGCGACAACGTGGGACTCCCGACCGTGCCCTTCCAATTGGATCAACGTCGACGTGACCTCGACGCCGCGCTCGGATCGCCACTTCGTGGCCGCCAGCGCCAGTGCGGCTAGCAGTCCGTCGTTGACGCTCCCCCTGAACAAGCCTGGAATCGTCTTGAGCAATGCGGCCGTCACGTCGGCGGGCACATGCAGATCGAGCCGAGCAACAGTGGACACGACGTCGACGAGCGGGTCGAACTCACGCGAACCGAGCGCCGGATCGGGTCCGGCGAGGGCGGAGCGCCACCACGCCAACTCGGCAACGCGGCTGGGCTCCAATGCAACTTCGTGCAACGCGTGCGACCACCGGCGGATCGATGTTCCGACCGGAGCGAGAGTGGGGGTTTGGCCAGTTGCGACCTGTGCCCACGCGGCCGCGAAGTCGGGCAGCAGGATTCGCCACGAAACACCGTCGATCACCAGGTGGTGGGCTGCAACGAGTAGTTGACCGGCTTTGCCTGCGCCGCTGTCGAACCACACGAACTGCAGCATCCGTCCGGCGCCTGGACCGAAGCGACCGAGTGCGGCATCCAGTTCGGCGGAGGCGATTTCCGTCTTCGCCGAACTGTCGAGTGCCGGATCGAGTTCGACGCGGGTGAGCAGCTGATCCACGTCGAAACCAACTGCTGGAACGGTCTGCAGCCCCCAGCCCCGGTGGTTGTCGTGAACGAGCCGCGACCGCAGCATGTCGTGTTGCTCGACGACCGCCCCGATGGTCGCAAGCAAACCGGCGCGGTCGATCCCGACCGGTAGGTCGACGATCATCGACTGATTGCTGCGGGCGAATCCACCGGTTCCTTCGACGAGTGCGCGCGCTACCGGCAGCAGCGGCAGCCACCCCACACCGGCACCGGGAAGCTCCTGCAGGACAACGGTTGCCGATTCGTCGGCAAGCTGCGCGACTTCGGCGAGTCGTGCAACCGTCTTGTGCTCGAACACCTGTCGCGGCGTGAGGACGACGCCGAGAGCCTTGGCGCGGGAGACGAACTGGATGGAGACGATGCTGTCGCCGCCGAGTGCGAAGAACGAATCGTCGAGCCCGACTCGTTGGACACCGAGAACCTCGGCGAACACTTCGGCAATCACCGATTCGAGGTAGGTCTCGGCTGCCCGGAACTCGGCTGTGCTGCCGAATACCGGTGCAGGCAGCGCTTTTCGGTCGAGCTTGCCGTTCGGCGTCAGCGGTATCGAGTCCAGGACGAGGACGACGTCCGGCACCATGTATGCGGGCAGCACGTCGGCCGCGTTGTTCCGCACCCGATCGAGATCGATGGTTGCATCGGTCGTCGGTACGACGTAGCCGACCAACCTGTCCCCGGTCAGAGAGTCGTTGTGCACAACGGCAACCGCATGGCGCACTCCGTCGTACGCAGCCAGAGCAGATTCGATCTCACCGAGCTCGATGCGGTAGCCACGAACCTTCACCTGGGAGTCCGCGCGTCCCAGGTACTCGAGGGACCAGTCGGCCGTCCAGCGAACGAGGTCGCCGGTGCGGTAGAGCCGTGCGCCGTCGGTGCTGTAGGGGTCGGGGACGAAGCGTTGCGCCGTCAACGCTGGACGGCTCAGGTAGCCGCGCGCCAATTGCAGACCGCCCGAATACAATTCGCCGACCACGCCGATCGGAACCGGCTGCAGGCGCGAGTCGAGTACGAGCGCACGGACCCCTCGGATCGGCCCGCCGATGGTGATGTCGCGACCCGGTACCAGCGGGTCGCTGATGTTCGTCATCATCGAGGTCTCGGTCGGTCCGTAGCCGTTGTACAGCCGTGGTGTGGCGGTCGGGTCCGTCGCGGCCCACTGCCGAACCAGCTCTGGTGTGCAGGCTTCACCGCCCGCGACGACGACCTCGAGCGCGGTCAGCCCCGCGCGATCTATGGTCGCCAACGCTGCAGGTGTGAAGAAGGCGTGGGTGACGCGCTCGTCGGCGAGCAGCGTCTCGACCTCGTCACCGCCGTAGAGCTGTTGCGGTGCAACGACCATCGTTGCTCCGGTAGGTACGGCAAGCAAAAGCTCGAGCACCGCGGCGTCGAAGCTCGGCGACGCGAAATGCAGTGTCCGCGATGCTGGAACGATCTTGTATCGGGTTCGCTGCTCGGCGGCAAAGTTGGCGAGACCGGCATGGGTGACGACGACACCCTTTGGCACACCGGTGGATCCCGATGTGTAGATGACGTAGGCAGCGTGTGTGTCGTGCACAGCGGTCGTGCGGTCGTCGTCGGTGATCGGACCTGCCGAGTGTTCGGCAACGCGCGCAACGAATTCAGGATCGTCGAGGGAGAACCAGCGGGTTGCGGCAGGCAGCGCATCGCGGTGCGTGGTTACGGTGAGTCCGGTTGCGCACTGCGAATCGTGAAGCATGTGCGCAATGCGTTCCGTCGGATACGCCGGGTCGACGGGGAGGAATGCGGCACCGGTCTTGGCGATCGCCCATACCGCTACGACGGAGTCGATCGATCGCTCGATCCCGACCGCGACGTAGGACTCCGGACCGATATCAAGTGAGATCAGTTCGCGGGCAATGCGATTCGATCGCCGATCGAGTTCTCGGTAGGTGATGTCGTTGCCGTCGAAGCGAACGGCAGGTCCGTCGGCGTTCGCCGCGACGGCCGCGTCGAGCAGTTGCGGAAGCGTCGCGACGGGTTCCCCGGCCGGGCCTCGAACGTTCTCGAGAACAGCGCGTTCGGCAGCGGTCGTCAGCGTGATGTCGCCGACACGAACAGCGGGATCGGCGACGACTGCGTGCAGGATCGCGAGCAACCGCTGTCCGAACGTCGCGATCGTCGATTCGTCGAACAGTGCACTCTGATAGCGCAACTCGAGGTGGACCCGGGTATCGACGGTTGTGATGAGCGTCAACGGGTAGTGGGTCGCGTCCGACATTCGAACGCCGGTGAGTGCCATGCCGTCGATCGCGCTGGCTTGGGCAGCAAGGCCTTGGTGATCGATCGGGTACGACTCGAAGACCGTCAAGGTATCGAACACGATCTCCGACGACGCGGCAGCAACGATGTCGGGCAATGCCAGATAGTGGTGATCGAGCAGCGCCGCCTGCTCGCGCTGAATGCGGTGCAGCAACGCCTCTATCGACTCCGCCGGGTCGAACTGGATGCGAATGGGCAGTGTGTTGATGAACAGACCGACCATCGACTCGACGCCGGGCAGGCTTGCAGGACGACCGGACACCGTCGCGCCGAACACGACGTCGTCACGACCGAGCAGGCGACTCAACAGAATTCCCCACGCGCTCTGCACGATCGTGTTGAGTGTGACCCCCCAATCACCCGCCAGGGTGGTCAGCTCGGCTGTTACATCCTCGGCCAGATCGACGGTGAGATCCTCGGCAAAGGAACCGAGTTCACGATTGTGGTCGCCCGGCGCGATCAGCGTCGCACTCGCTCCGGCCAATGCTCGAGCCCACGCCTGCTCCGCGGTATGCCGGTCCTGTTCGGCCAACCAAGTGAGGTAGGAGCGATACGGCCGGACCCGGGGCAGCATTCGGGTGTCGCCGTGAGTTGCGTACAGCGACAGCAGATCTTTCAACAGCAACGGCATCGACCAGCCGTCGAGCAAGATGTGGTGGTTGGTGACGACGAGGACCGATTCGTCGCGGCCGAGGGTGACGAGGGCGAATCGCAGCAACGGCGGTCGGGTTACGTCGAAGTGGGTCGTACGGTCGGCGGACAGTACCTCCGCCAGCGCCGATCGCTGCCCATCTCCTTCGACGGCGCTCAGATCGACTGTGCGCCATGGGACGTCGACCTCGTCGACGACGACTTGCACCGACGTACCGTCGTCGGCGCCTACGAAGGCTGTACGCAGGTTGGCATGCCGGTCGAGCAATCCCTGTGCGGCGGTGCGCAGTCGAACGGCATCGACTGTGCCGGACAGCGTCAGGACAACCTGAACCGAGTACGCATCGAGCGAGGTCTCGGCAAGCAGGGCGTGGAACAACAGGCCGGACTGCAGTGGTGCCAAAGGCCAAATATCGGTCAACGCTGGGTATTTCGACTCGAACCGTTCGATTTCGTGCTGAAGCAGCGAGACGAGCGTCAGGTCGGAGGGGGTCAGTCCACCCGCTGCGGGCGACTGGACCTGTGTCGCGAGTGCCGTCAACGCAGCTACCCAGAGGTTCGCGAGGTCGGCAACGTCGGACTCGGCGATCGCGTCCGAGGCGTAGGCGAACGACGCACCGAGACTCGGACCTGTTGCGCTGTCGGCAGATCCGGTGACGATCGCGTTGATATCGATGATCTTGTTCGCGGGCATGTCCGCGTCGCCACGGGCAGTCAGCTCACCCACGCCGTCGGCGGGCGTCCAGTCGAGGACGTCGGACGCGGTCTGGGCGTCACCGACGCCAACCTGGCCGAGGTAGTTGAAGCTGATCTGACCACTCTCGAACTGCGCTAGCTCCGAGGCTGTTTCGCTGTTGAGCCGGCGCAGCAAACCGAAGCCGAGTCCCTTGTCGGGTATCGCAAGCAACTGCTCCTTGACCGCTTTGATCGCGTCGGAAGCAGCGGCACCTCCCCGGAATGCATCGTCGACGTCGATACCGGTCAGGTCGAGCCGCACCGGAAACGCCGTCGTGAACCAGCCGACGGTGCGCGACAGGTCCGCCGAGAGTTCTGGCGCCGAACCAGCCCGGAAGGCGTCCTCTTCGCGACCGTGGCCTTCGAGTTGCACGAGTGCGGTCGGTTCGGTGACACCACGATCTGCGCGCCATTTGACCAGCGCCAAAGCAAGTCCCGCCAGCAGCGGATCGTTCACACCACCGCGAAACAGCCGCGGAATCGTCGTCGTCAAAGCTGTCGTGACATCCGCGGGCACAACGACATCGAGCCGACGGACCGTCGCAACGACGTCGAGCGAGCGGTCGAAAGCGCGGCGACCGAGCACCGGATCCGAGCCCGAGAGGGTCGACCGCCACATCCCGAGCTCGGCGACGCGTGCTTCGCTGTGCGCGTCGTCGACGAGGGCGTGTGCCCACCGGCGCATCGACGTACCGACCGGCGCAACTGCCGGGTCGTGTCCGAACGTGAGCTGCCCCCACGCGGACATCAGGTCGGGCACGATGATTCGCCAGGAGACGCCGTCGATCACAAGGTGGTGGGCGACGACGAGCAGGTATCCGGACTGCGCCGGGCCCCGGTCGAACCACACGAACTGCGTCATCACACCCGCGCGCGGATCGAGGCGGCCGAGTGCCTCGTCCAAGGCTTGGTCGGCCACGGAGCCGATGCTCTCGGTACCAGTGGTGGCCAAACCAGTGGTGGCCAATTCGACCCGTGTGACGGCTGCGTCAACGTCGACGCTCCCCCGCACTCGAGTCTCCAGTCCCCAGCCGCGGTCGTGGTCGTGCACCAGCCGCGACCGCAACACATCGTGGCCGTCGACGACAGCGGTGATCGTCTGCACGAGTGCAGCCCTGTCGATTCCACTCGGCAGCACAAGCTGCATCGTCTGACTGTTGCGGGCGAAGCCGCCTGGACCGTCGACCATCGCCCGCGCGATCGGCGTCAGCGGCATCCAGCCGATTCCGCAGCCGGGAAGTTCCTGCAACAGCGTTGCTGCGGACTCGTCGACAAGCCGTGCGATATCCGCCAGTGCGGCGACTGTCTTGTGTTCGAACACCTCTCGCGGTGTGATGACCACACCGCGAGCCTTCACCCGCGACACCAGTTGGATCGAGACGATGCTGTCGCCGCCGAGCGCGAAGAACGAGTCGTCGAGACCGACCCGCGCTACACCGAGAACCTCGGCGAAGACCTCCGCGATCACAAGCTCGACGTAGGTCTCCGCCGCTCGGAAGGTCTCCGGGCCATCGATAACCGGCGCAGGCAGCGCTCTGCGGTCCACTTTGCCGTTGGCCGTCAACGGCAGCGCATCGAGTACGACCACAGCATCGGGAACCATGTGCGTCGGCAAGAACTCGGCGACGAACCTTGTGGCAGCGGTCGGTTCGAGAGTCGCACCGGCCACCGGGACGAGGTAGGCGACCAGTCGGTCGGATGCGGACGTATCGGTGCGTACGAGCGTTACTGCCTGTGCAACTCCGTCTATACGGGCAAGTTGTGCCTCGATCTCGCCGAGTTCGATGCGGAAGCCACGCAACTTCACCTGGAAGTCGCTACGACCCACGTACTCCAATTCGCCTGTGGCAGAGCGGCGAACCAGATCGCCGGTCCGGTAGAGGCGAGCGCCGTACGGTGACGCGGCAACTCCTACGGCATGGAAAGGGTTCGCTATGAAACGTTCCGAGGTCAGACCCGGCCGGGCGTGGTAGCCGCGAGCAAGCTGCGGACCGCCGAGATAGAGCTCGCCGACCACTCCGGACGGCACCTGACGAAGCCGACCATCGAGTACGAGTGCCGCGACACCGGGGACGGGCGCTCCGATCACGATCTGCGAATCGGGTTGCAGCACAGCACTGCTCGTGGCAAGGATGGTTGCCTCGGTCGGACCGTAGCCGTTGACGAAACGGCGTCCCGTCGCCCAGCGTTCGAGCAGGTCGGGTCCGAAGGTGTCGCCCGCGACGACGACGGTAGACAGGTCGGGCAGGTTCGCTGCAGGCACGGTCGCCAACGCGGCGGGTGTGATCAGCATGTGGCTCACACGTTGCGCCGCAAGCAGTTCGGCGAGGTCGTCACCGCCGAAGACGTCGGCAGGTGCGACGACCAGTGCCGCCCCGGAGGTCAACGCGAGCGTCATCTCGAGCATCGACACATCGAAACTCGGGGCACACACCTGCAATACGCGCGACCTCGCGGTGACATCGAAGTGGCTGCGCTCAGCCGCAACGAGTCCTGCGATGCCCGCATGTGTGACAACGACGCCCTTCGGGCGCCCCGTCGATCCCGAGGTGTAGATGACGTATGCCGCATCGTCCACACGAACTGGTCGGGTGCGGTCCGCGTTGGTGACGGGCGCGGATGAATAGTCCGACAGGTCAAGAACATCGATAGTCACGACGGTGCCTGCGGTATCGCCCGTCGATCCGCCCGCATACGCGATCACACAGACCGGGGCGGCGTCGGCGAGCATAAATTCCAGGCGATCTCGGGGTGCGGACGGATCGACAGGTTGGTAGGCGCCGCCTGCCTTCGTGATCGCCACCAGGGCGACCACCAGGTCGATCGATCGTGGCAGAGCGACAGCAACGATGTCCTCAGGACCGACGCCGACCGACATCAGATGCCGCGCAAGCCTGTTCGAGCGCGCGCCGAGGTCGCCATAGGTGAGCGATGTTCCGTCGAAAACCAATGCCGTGGAGTGCGGCGACTGCCGCACCGCTGCATCGAACAGGGCGCCCAACGTCGCGGGCTCGACAAGCGGCGCGACCTCCCGACCGCTTGCCGCCAGCAGCTCAGCGTGCTCCCGCGGGGAGGCGATATCGATGTCCCCCAACAGCACCGATGCGTCGTCCGCGAACGAGGACAGTATTCGCAGGAACCGCTCGGCGACCGCGGCCACGGTTGGAGCGTCGAACATCGACTGCAGATACTCCAACGAGATCTGGAGCTGCGGTCCTCCTGAGATCAGGATCGACATCGGGTAGTGCGGCGCATCGTTGGAGTCGACGCCGTCGATGCTCATCCCGTCGATCGCACCGGCGGTCTCCGCGAGTCCGGCGGTGTCGACCGGATACGACTCGAAGACGGTCAACGTGTCGAACAGACCGCCGACCCCGATCTCGCGCTGAATGTCGGCGAGTCCGACGTACTGATGGTCGAGCAGTGCCGCTTGCTCGTGCTGCAGGCGGACCAGCAGACTTTCCACAGTTTCGTCGGGATCGAGTCGAACCCGTACGGGCAGTGTGTTGATGAACAGGCCGACCATGGTTTCCACGCCCGGCAGCTGCGGTGGCCGCCCTGACACCGTTGTGCCGAACACGACGTCGTCGCGTCCTGTCGTTCGGCCCAACAGCACACCCCACGCCGCCTGGGTCGCAGTATTGAGGGTGACGCCGAGTTGCCCGACGAGTGCCGTCAACCGAGCTGTCGGCTCGGGCTCGAGCGAGAGTTCGACCCGTTCGGTTCTCGTTGTGACTGCCGTGCCCGCGTTCGCCCGTGCGACATACGTCGGCTCGACGCCGTCGAGAGCTTCTGCCCACACCCGCAGTGACGCTGCCGGATGCTGTTCCGCCAGCCAGTTCAGGTAGGAGCGGTACGGGCGCACACGTTCGAGATACGTTGTGTCACCTCTGGTCGCGTACAGCACCAGGAGATCCTTGAGCAGCAGCGGCATCGACCAGCCGTCAAGCAGCACATGGTGATTCGACATGACGAGCCGGTACGTGTCCGCTGTGACGGTCACGAGAGTGAACCGGACCAACGGTGGCGCGGCCATGTCGAAATTGGTCGCCTGATCTGTCGCGAGTACATCGGCCAACGCCGAATCGCGTTCCGCGTTGTCCTCGATCGCACTCAGATCGATTGCGTGCCATGGCACCTCGAGATCGTCGACGACGATCTGGCGGACCTCTCCCCTGTCGTTCGGGAGGTATCCGGTGCGCAGATTCGGGTAGCGGTCGAGCAACACCTGCGCGGCGACGCGAAGACGTTCGACGTCGACGACGCCCGATAGGTTCAGCACGACCTGCACCGAGTACATGTCGACGGTCGTCTCGGCGAGCAAAGCGTGGAAAAGCAGACCGGACTGCAGCGGCGTCAGCGGCCAGACGTCTGCGAGCCTCGGGTAGCGCGACTCGAGCAGCTCGAGTTCGTCTTGGTCGATCGCCACCAGCGAGAGGTCGGACGGTGTCCGCCCGCCGGCGCCCGGTGCGCGAACGTGAGCTGCCAACCCAGCCAATGCCTGGACCCACAGCTCTGCCAATCGCTCGGCATCGTTGCGCGACAACAGAGTCGACACATAGGCGAACGTGGCACCGAGAGCAGGACCGTCACCGGAGTCGGTCACGACGGCGTTGATGTCGACGATTTTGTTGGCTGGGGCATCGGCGTCGCCGGGAGCGGTCAACGCGCCGAGCGTGGACGACGGTGCCCACGCGACACTGCTCGCTTCTTCCTGTTCGCCGAGGAGTACCTGACCGAAGTAGTTGAAGCTGATCTGGCCGTCGGGCAAAGCGGCGAGTTCGGCTGCGGTGTCGGTGTTCACGTGGCGCAGCAACCCGTAGCCGAGTCCCTTGTCGGGGATCGCCAACAACGATTCCTTGACCGCCTTCACCGCACGACCGGCAGCGGCACCACCGGCGAGGGCATCGTCGAGGTCGATGTCGCCAAGGTCCAAGCGAACGGGGAACACCGTGGTGAACCAGCCGACCGTGCGGGACAGCTCCGCTCCCGGAACGACACCCTCTTCGCGGCCGTGGCCTTCGAGTTGCACCAGCGCCGACGACTCGAATACGCCTTGTTCGCGTCGCCACTGTGCAATGGCGATGCCGAGCCCCGCGAGCAGTCCGTCGTTGACGCCGCCGTGGAACAGCCCGGGAATCGATTTCACCAGTGCCGCAGTAACATCGGGCGGTACTGCGACTTGAATCCGTTCGACCGTTGCGACGACGTCGATCACAGGATCGAACGGTCGCGCGCCGAACAGCGGATCCGGCCCGGCCAATGCCGAACGCCACCAGGCCAACTCGGCGATGCGATCCGCTGATGTTGCCACCTCGCGCAACGCGTGCGCCCACCGCCGCATCGAGGTCGCAACGGGTGCAAGGACCGGTACCTGTCCAGCGGTCACCTGTGCCCATGCGACTGCGAAGTCGGGCAGGAGAATTCGCCAGGACACTCCGTCGACGACGAGGTGATGCGCCACGATCAGCAACTGGCCGGCGCGGTCGCTACCACGGTCGAACCACACGAACTGCACCACGACACCCGCTAGGGGATCGAGTCTGCCCATCGCAGCGTCCAATGCCCCAGAGCCGATCGAATTCGCGTCACTATCGACTGCAATGTCCATGCGCGTCAACAGTTGTGCAACGTCGACACTGCCGGGTGCGCCTGTCACCACCTCGCCCTCGGCCGGAGCGAGCCTCGATCGGAGCATGTCGTGGTGATCTACGACGGCGCCGATGGTCGCGACGAGCAGGGGTCGGGTGATTCCTGCGGGAAGATCGACGACCATCGTCTGGCAATTGCGGCCGAACCCGCCCGGTGCGTCGACCATCGAACGAACGATCGGGGTGAGTGGCATCGGGCCGACACCGCCGCCGGAAAGTTCCTGCAGCAGTGTCGGTTCGGCGGCTCCTACCGCCGTTGCCACCACCGCTAGTCTGGCGACCGTCTTGTGTTCGAAGACGTCACGCGGCGTGATCGTCACTCCGCGGGTCTTCGCGCGGGACACGAGCTGAATCGAGACGATCGAGTCGCCACCGAGCGCGAAGAACGAATCGTCGAGTCCGACCCGAGGTACTCCGAGCACCTCGGCGAAGACCTCGGCCAGGACGCGTTCCACGTCGGATTCGGCCGCGCGGAACTCCGTTTCGCCGGCAAATGTCGGCGCAGGCAGAGCTTTACGGTCCAGTTTGCCGTTCGGTGTGAGTGGCATCGCGTCCAGCACGACGACGATGTCGGGCACCATGTAGCCGGTGAGGAACCCGGCCACGTGCTCCTGCAGCCCGCTGGGTTCGAGTTGCGCGCCAGGCTCGGCGACCACGTATCCGACCAGCTTGTCCCCAGTTTGCGGATCGGTGCGGACAACGGCAACCGCCTGCGCAACACCGTCGATGAGGCGTAGGCACGATTCGACCTCGCCCAGCTCGATACGGAATCCTCGGAGTTGCACCTGTGAGTCCGACCGGCCGAGGTATTCGAGCGTGAGATCGGGGGTCCAGCGCACCAGATCGCCGGTGCGGTACAGCCGATTTCCAGGTCCTGACGCGTCCCCCGCGAACGGATCGGCAACGAACCTGGTGGCGCTGAGTCCCGGCCTGCTGTGATAGCCCCGCGCGAGTTGCGGTCCCGACAGGTAGAGCTCGCCGACGACTCCGATCGGAACAGGACGCAGGCGCGCGTCGAGAACCAGTGAACGGGTGCCTCGAATCGGGCCACCGATGGTGACCGGACGACCAGGCAGCAGTGGCGCACTGATGTTGGTCATGATCGTTGTCTCCGTCGGCCCGTAGCCGTTGAAGAACGTGGGTCGAGTCCACTGTGTCACCAACTCCGGCGGGCAGGCTTCGCCGCCGGCTACGACGACACGCAGCTCGACCAGCCCCGAAGGATCGATCGTCGCGAGTGCCGCCGGCGTGAAGAAGGCATGCGTAACTCGTTCGGCCGCAAGCAGTTGTGCGACCTGCTCGCCGCCGTACATGTCCTGCGGTGCAACGACCATCGTTGCTCCGGCGGGGACGGCAAGCAGCAGTTCGAGCACCGAAGCGTCGAAGCTCGGTGATGCGAACGCGAACGTGACTGCGTTCGCAGTGAGGCCGTAACGGGCTGTCTGCTCTGCTGCGAAGTTCGCGAGACCGCCGTGGGTGACGACGACGCCCTTCGGCACGCCGGTGGTGCCGGAGGTGTAGATCATGTACGCCGGGTGCTCGGATCGCACCGGCGCTGCAAATTCGTTGTCGGCGATGGCATCCGGTGAATGTCGCGACAGCAGATCGTCGAGTTCGAGGGAGTCGAGATCGAGCCACGGCAGCGTCTGCGGGAGGCCATCGAGGTGCGCGCGGACCGTCAATCCCACGATCGCGTTGGAATCGGCGAGCATGTGTGCGATGCGGTCGCTGGGGTAGGACGGGTCGACGGGCACAAACGCCGCGCCAGTTCTAGCTATTGCCCACGTCGCGACGATCGATGCGATGGATCTTTCCAACGCGAACGCGACGTAGGATTCCGGGCCCGCGCCGCGTGACATCAGTTCACGAGCAAGCTGATTGGACCGCCGGTCGAGATCTCGATAGGTGAGTTCGCGGCCCTGGTAGCGGACGGCGATACCGTCGTGGTTTGCTGCCACCGCTGCCGCGAGCAGTCGGTGCAACGGTGCAGGGTCGGTACCTGGCGGTCCGGCGATCTGGGTCAGTTCGCCGCGCTCGGCGTTGTCCAGCACGTCGATGTCGCCGACTGCGTTCGACGGATTGTGCGCAAACGCCTCGAGAATACGAACGAGCCGTTGCGCGAACGTCTCGACGGTCTCGGCATCGAAGATGTCGGTGAGATAGCGCAGATGCAGTTGGACACCGTTGTCGACCGTTGTTATCAGCGTCAGCGGGTAGTGGGTCGCGCCATCGGTCTGCACGTCGGTAATGGCAAGGCCTGCAATGGCATCGGCATGTTCGGCTAGTCCGCGGGTGTCGACCGGATAGGACTCGAAGACCGTCAAGGTGTCGAACGCGATCTCCCCCCTCGTCGCGGCGACGATATCCGGCAGTGCCAAGTAGTGATGCTCGAGCAGCGCTGTCTGTTCGCGTTGGACCCGCTCGAGAAGTGCTTCGATCGTCTCGTTCGCATCGAAGCGGATCCGAACGGGAAGAGTATTGATGAAAAGTCCGACCATCGATTCGACGCCTGCCAGCGCAGGCGGACGGCCGGATACCGTTGCACCGAATACGACGTCGTCTCGACCGAGTTGGCGGCCGAGCAGGATCCCCCACGCGGACTGCACGACGGTGTTGAGCGTGAGTCCCCACTGCGCTGCGCGGGCATTCAGGGTCGCGGTCAACGAGTCGGCCACGTCGATGGTGACGCTGTCACCGAGGTCGCTCAGCTCACGCCGCGGATCCACCGGCGCCAACACGGTCGGCTCGGCGCCCCGAAGCGCATCGGTCCAGCTCCTGATGGACGTGGCTGCGTCCTGCTCGGCGAGCCAGGCCAGATAGGAACGGTACGGACGTACCCTCGGCAGAGCGGCGGTGTCGCCGTTCGCCGCGTAGAGGGTCAGCAGATCTGCAAGCAGCAGCGGCATGGACCAGCCGTCGAGCAGGATGTGGTGGTTGGTGACCACGAGCGCGGATTCGGTCGTGGTCAGCCGTACCAGCACGAAGCGAATCAACGGCGGCGTAGTGACATCGAAGCGGGTGGTCCGCTCCTGCGTCGACAACGTTGCCAGCGCGTCGTCGCGCTGCGCCGGATCGAGATCGGAAAGATCGACCTCACGCCACGGCACGGCAACCGGGTCGAGCACAAGTTGCACCGGCGTGCCACTGTCGGTTGTGACGAAAGCTGTTCGCAGCGTCGGATACCGGTTGAGTACACCCTGTGCCGCGGACCGCAATCGCGGTGCGTCGACCGTGCCGCTCAGCTGCAGTGCAGCCTGGATCGAATAGGCATCGACCGAGGTTGCGGCGAGCATCGCGTGGAACAGCAACCCCGACTGCAGTGGTGCCAACGGCCAGACGTCGACGACGCCCTCGTAGCTGGCTTCGAATCGTTCGAGATCGGCCTGGTCCACCGAGACGAGAGTTACGTCCGACGGGGTCAGTCCACCCGCGCCGGGTGTCCGGCAGTGGAGTGCCACATTACGTAGCGCTTCGATCCACAATTCAGCGAGACGCTCGACGTCGTTGTGCGACAGCAGCTTCGATGCGTAGGTGAAGGTAGCTGACAGCACGGTGCCCGACGCGGTGTCGGACACGCTTGCGTCGATGTCGACCGTTTTGCCTGCAGGCATGTCCGAGTCGCCGTGAGCTTCGGCGGCGCCGAGCACATCCGTCGGCGTCCATGGGGCAACTGTGCTGTCCGGCGACTTCGTCTGCGACACGTGGGGCAGAAAGTTGAAACTGATCTGGCCGTCTGGCAATTGGGCCAGCTCGGTTGCCGTCTCGGTATTGCAGTAGCGCAGCAGGCCGTAGCCGAGGCCCTTGTCTGGGACTGCGAGCAACGTTTCCTTGACCACCTTGATGGCTCGGCCGACCGCGGGTCCGCCGCGTAGCGCATCGTCGACATCGACGGTCGACAGGTCGAAGGCGACGGGAAACGCTGTCGTGCAGGGTCCGACGGTTCGCGCGAGGTCTGCGCCTGGCACTACCTGCTCTTCACGACCATGACCTTCGAGCTGAATCAGAGCCGATTGCTCGTGCACCCCGCGTTCTGCGCGCCACGCCGCCAACGCAATTGCCAGCGCAGCGAGCAAGCCGTCGTTCACTCCCCCACCGAAAAGCGTGGGTGCCACCTTCAGCACGGCGTCGGTGATGTCGGCGGGAGCCGCGACCTCGAGCCGTGCGACGGCGGCGGCAACGTCGATGCTCTGGTCGAAGCTACGAGGTCCGAGGAGCGGATCCGGAACCGCGAGTGCCGAACGCCACCATGCCGATTCCGCGACGCGAGCAGGTGTCAGGGCGTCGTCGGCCAGGGCGTGGGCCCACCGTCGCATCGACGTTGGCACGGCCTCCAGGGTCGGTCGGCGGCCTGCTGCCACGTGTTCGGCAGCAACAGCCAAGTCCGGCAGCACAATTCGCCACGACACACCATCGACGATCAAGTCGTGCGCCACAATTGCAAGCTGGCCGGATCGGCCGGTACCACCGTCGAACCAGACGAACTGGACCATCGGCCCCGATGTCGGATCGAGTCGGTCTGCGGCAGCACGGATTTCGGCCGAAGCGACTTCGGTCGCGTCATCTTGCGTTGCCCGTACTCGTGTGACGAGTCCAGCCACAGCGATGGTTCCAGGTGCGGAGGTCTGCAGTCCCCAGCCACGAGCATCGTCTCGAACCAACACCGACCGGAACATGTCGTGTCGGTCGACGACAGCGGCCAATATCGTCGTCAGCTCCGCGGACGTGATGCCGAGCGGCAACTCGACCACGACGGATTGGCTGTAACGCGACAGATCGTCCGCGCCCGCCACTAGTGCGGCGGCGCTCGGCGGCAACGGTAGCCACCCGATGCCGCCACCGGAAAGTTCCTCGAGGACAACGACATCGGCAGACTCGGGTCGGGTTGCAACCTCGATCAATCCGGCAACCGTCTTGTGTTCGAACACATCTTTCGGTGTGAAGTGCAGTCCACGAGCTTTGGCGCGCGAGACCAATTGAATGGAGACGATCGAATCGCCACCGAGGGCGAAGAAGGAGTCGTCGAGGCCGACCTTGTCGACCCCGAGCACATCCGCAAACACCTCTGCGAGGAGTTGCTCGACATCGCTCTCGGCAGCGCGATATTCGACTTCGCTCGCGAATACAGGCGCAGGCAACGCTTTTCGGTCGACCTTGCCGTTCGCCGTCAGCGGTAGTGTCGACAACGGCACCACGATGTCGGGAACCATGTAGGCAGGCAGAAAAGCCGCCGCGGCGGCCAGCACGGAATCCTGGTCCAGTGAGCTGCCTGCCGCTGCGACCGCGTAGGCGACGAGGCGTTGGGGGCCGCCGCTGTCGGAGTGGGCGACGACGACAGCCTGCCCGATGGATTCGTCGGCGAGCAGTGTCCTTTCGATCTCGCCGAGTTCGATCCGCTGACCACGAATCTTGACCTGAAAGTCGCTGCGCCCCAGATACTCCAGGTTCCCGTCCGAGTTCTGCCGTACCAGGTCTCCCGTGCGATACAGGCGCGAGCCCGCTGCTGCGAGATCCTCCCCTGCCGTGGCAAACGGATTGGCGACAAACCGTTCGGAGGTCAAGGCCGGCCTGCCCTGATATCCACGGGCAAGTTGGGGTCCACCCAAATACAGCTCGCCGACCACACCGGCAGGAACCGGCCGCAGTCGACGATCCAGTACAAGTCCGACGACACCGGGTATCGGCATGCCGATCGTGATCGGTGCACCCACCGCGATCGGTGCACTTCGCACCGCCAGAATGGTGGCTTCGGTTGGTCCGTAGCCGTTGAAGAACGAGCGCCCCGGCGCCCATCTGGCTACCAGCTCCGGGCCGAACGTGTCACCGACCGCGACGACAGCCGTGAGGTTGTCCAGTCGGTCCGGTGACACCGTCGCTAGGGCGCCGGGCGTGATCAGCAGATGGGTTACAGCTTCGGTCTCGAGCAGTTCCGCGAGTTCGTCGCCGCCGAACGCCGTAGAAGGAGCGATCACCAACGCCGCACCGGACGTGAACGCCAGCAGAAGTTCCAGTACCGAGACGTCGAAGGTCGGTGCGCAGACGTGCAGTACCCGCGACGCTGACGTGACGCCGTAGTGCGCAAGCTCGGCCGACACCAATCCGGCGAGTCCGGTATGGGTGACCACCACACCTTTGGGCCTGCCGGTCGACCCCGAAGTGAAGATCACGTAGGCGGGGTCGTCGACACGCGCCGGCCGAAGTCGCTCCCGATTGGACACCGGATGGCCGGGCGCGGCGGCTATGCGCGCTGCGTCCGCGTCGTCGTCGAGGGTTATCCACACCGCGTCGCCGGGCAGGTAGTTCCGGTGGGCGGCGACTGTGATGCCGAGTTCGATCGCGGAATCCTGCAGAAGGAACTCGATCCGAGACTGCGGCGCGTGTGGATCGACAGGGACGAACGCTGCACCGGCCTTCGCAATTGCCCACACCGCAACGACGGACTCCACCGATCGCGTCAGACCGACCGCGACGAGGTCGCCTGGTCCGACGCCGTGTTCGATGAGGACGCGGGCGAGTCGAGACGAGCGGTCGTCGATGTCGCCGTAAGTGAAGATTCGGCCGTCGAAGACAACGGCGATATTGCCGTGTGACGACTCGACAGCCGTCGTCAGTAGCTGCGGAAGAGTCTTCACACCTCGACCGGTGCGACTTCGAACTCTGTCCCGCGCGCCCTTGGGGGGCCGTTGAGCGCGCCGCGAATCTCCGTTGCTCATAACCTACTTCTTCTCAGTGTCGCGAACCCGCACACCTGATCCGCGCCGGTCAGCAGGCCCCCCGCCTACTGCCCAACCAAGATCAGCCACGCGCCGGCCACGACCGAACAGGGCACCGAGTATGGCAGCCTCGTGTGCGGGTTACCACACGAGGCCGACCGGCAACCGGTACGTCACAGCACACTCGATGAGCATGCAATCAGCGCCGCGCGGTGTCAGCCGAACAGAGGATCTCACAAGATGCTGGTCACACGACCATTGGAAGGAAACGCGACATGCCACGTCCTCTCGAAGGGGTCCGGATTCTCGCGATCGAACAGTTCGGCGCCGGACCGTTCGGCTCGTTGCATCTCGCTGATCTCGGTGCCGAAGTAATCAAGATCGAAGACCCGAACACCGGCGGTGACGTCTCGAGAACAGTTCCGCCCTATGTCGTCGACGGCGATTCGCTCTACTTCGAGAGCTTCAACCGAAACAAGAAGTCGCTCGCACTCGATCTGGCCGTGCCGGCAGGCAGGGCCGTCTTCTCGGAGCTTGTCGTCGGTGCCGACGCGATCTACTCGAACCTGCGCGGCGACGTGCCCGCCGCCCTCGGCAGGCGCTACGCCGATGTTGCCCACCTCAACCCAGCGATCGTCTGCTGTTCGCTGTCGGGTTTCGGGATGAGTGGACCACGGATGCGTGAGCCCGGGTACGACTACATCGTGCAAGGTATGGCCGGCTGGATGGATGTGACGGGCGAACCGGACGGACCGCCGACGAAGTCCGGCCTTTCACTCGTCGATTTCTCGACGGGCTACGTCGCTGCGTTGGCCCTGACGTCGGGTCTGCTTGCTGCCCGGCGCGACGGTGTCGGCATGGACTGCGACGTCAGCCTTTTCGATACGGCGATCAGCATGCTCAGCTACCTCGGCGTCTGGCACCTCAACGAGGGCTACCAACCGCAACGCATCAGCCGTTCGGCACACCCGTCGCTCGTCCCGTTCGGCACGTTCGAAGCCGCCGACGGCTGGCTCGTCATCGCGTGTCCGAAAGACAAATTCTGGCAACGCCTCGCGGCGGCACTCGGTCGTCCGGAACTGGCAGCCGATGAAAGGTTCCGAACCTTCGCCGATCGTCATAGAAATGCGAACGAACTCAGCACGATCATCGACTCGATCTTGCGGACCCGGCAGCGTGCGGACTGGCTGACCTTGTTACGGGATGCGGGTGTACCCGTCGGCGAGGTCAATTCGGTCGAACAGGCGCTGGCGGATCCGCAAACCGTCGCGCGCGGAATGATCGTCGAGACGGAGCATCCAACGTTCGGAGCGATGTCGACCATCGCGTCACCGGTGCGAGTCGGTTCGACGCGCCCCGATGTGCGCCGGGCACCGTTTCTCGGCGAGCACACCGAGGAGTTGCTCACCGAGTTGCTGCACTACGACCGGAACCGGATCGACGAAGCGGCGCGTGCCGGTGCCTTCGGTGCCGTTTCGACGGACTGAGGTCGGGTGGCAGACTCGTCGTTCGTGCAGGATGACACAGGGCGGGATGACACTCTGCGGGATGACACTGCGTCGACCATCAAGCGGTCTCAGCCGATCAGCGCAGGCGTAGTCACAGCGCTCGTCGGGTTCACCAGTTCGTTCGCCGTGGTCCTGGCAGGTCTGCGGTCGGTCGGTGCGACGCCTGCTCAGGCAGCGTCAGGCCTCTTCGCGATGTCACTGGTGATGGCAGTGGGAATCGTGTTCCTCGCGTGGCGCTACCGCATGCCGATCACCCTTGCGTGGTCGACACCGGGTGCGGCGCTGCTCGCCGGGACGGGCGTTGTCGCGGGCGGCTGGCCTGCCGCGATCGGCGCGTTCGTCGTCACCGGTCTTGCCATCGTGGCGACCGGAATCTGGTCCAAGCTCGGTTCGTTGATCGCGTCCATCCCGGTGTCGTTGGCGCAGGCGATGCTCGCCGGGGTGATCCTCCCGTTGTGTGTCGAACCGGTGACCGCGTTTGCCGACAATCCTGCTGTCATCGCACCGGTCGTTGTGGTCTGGCTGCTGGTTACGCGCTTCTCACCCCGGTGGGCCGTTCCAGCGGCGTTCGGCGCCGCCGCGGTTGTGATCGGCATCAGCATCATCACCGGCGATTCCGACGTCGACACATCACGCCTCGGGCCCTCGATCATCCTCACGACACCGCAGTGGACGTGGCAGGCGATGATCGGTATCGCGCTGCCGCTCTACATCGTCACCATGGCGTCGCAGAACATTCCTGGCAGCGCTGTGCTTGCCTCCTACGGCTATACCGTTCCGTGGCGGTCGTCGATGGCGGTGACCGGCATCGGCACTGCCGTCACCGCGCCTGCTGGCGTGCACGCCGTCAATCTTGCGGCCATCAGCGCCGCACTCGCCGCGGCGCCAGCCGCACACCCCGATCCGAAGAAGCGGTGGATTGCCGCCGTCTCGGCCGGTCTGACCTACTTCGTCCTCGGTCTGGGGTCCGCGGCGCTCGTCACGATGGTCGGCGCAGCGCCGACCGGGATCGTGGAAACCGTTGCCGGCCTTGCCCTGCTCGGGGTGCTCGCGTCCTCGTTGGCAGCATGTCTGCGCGACGAGCGAGGCCGCGAAGCCGCTGCAGTCACCTTCGTGATTGCCGCGTCGGGCGTCACCATCGCCGGTATCGGCTCTGCATTCTGGGCACTGGTGATGGGGTTGATCACCCGCGCCACCCTGCTGACGAGGTCGTGAACGTTCAGGTGCAGCAGTTCGGATCGAGAACGGACAACGCGTCGCCGCGAATCGTGAAGAGTTGCACCCCCTAGAGGGTGGCCAAGTCTTCACGATTTGTAGCCTTCTCGAGTTCCTTCAACGGTCGACACCTTTCGGCGCTCCCGAGGGCATAAACCCGAACAAATAGCCTGCAATGCGCCGCATCTGAATTTCCTCGGCGCCCTCGGTGATGCGGTATCGGCGATGGTGTCGATAGATGTGCTCGAACGGTTTGTGGCGCGAGTAGCCGAGTCCCCCGTGAATCTGCATGGCACGATCGGCCGCCTCGCAGCACAACCGGTTCGACCAGAAATTGCACATCGACACCTGCGCCGACTGCGAGAACGGACCGTCACGATCCATCAGCCATGCCGTTTTGTGGATCAGGGTGCGCAGCATCTCGCACTGGGTTCGCAGCTCGACGATCGGGAACTGGATCGCCTGGTTTGCGGCAAGTGGTTTGCCGAACGGCTTGCGTTGCTTGGCGTATTCGATCGACTGGTCGATGCAGTACTCGGCCGCTCCGAGACTGGACGCAGCTTGACGTATGCGGTTCTCGTTGAAGAAATGCTGCACGACGGCAAGTCCGTGTCCCTCGCCGCCGAAGATCGCGTCGTGCGGCACTCGCACGTCTGTGAGGGAGACCCGAGCATGGTCGGTGGGCATGTTGAACGTCCACAGGTATTCCTCGACCACGAAGCCAGGCGTCGTCATCGGAACCAGAAAAGCCGTGATGCCGACCGCATCGCCCGGTCGGCCACTCGTTCGCGCGAAGACAAGGTCTGCGGCAGCGACGTGCACGCCCGTATTCCAGGTCTTCTCGCCGTTGATGATCCACTCGTCACCGTCGCGAATCGCGTTGGTCTCCATGTGTGTCGCATCGGAACCGTGTTCGGGTTCGGTGATCCCGAACGCGAAACCGGCGGTGCCGGAGGCCAGTCGGTCGATCCACTCGGACTTCTGCTGCGCGGAACCGTATTCGAGCATCAGCAGCAGTCCGACGTTGTTGCCCACGATTGCATGCTCGTTCTGCAGGTCGCAGTGCAACCCGAGACCCCGCCGGGCGAGATGCTCACGGATAACAGCCATGTCGAGGTTCGTTCCGTCTCTGCCGCCGAACTCGGCCGGAAACGGATAGCGGTAGTGTCCGGCGGCGTCGGCGCGCCTGCGAGCTTCCGCGAGCAACGCCTCCCACTCGACTGTTGGCAAACCGCCTCGCTCCCAGTCGGTTCGGGAATCCTCGCGACGGTGGTCGAAGAAGCGCATGTTGTCGTCGGATTGTTCGAGCGGAACGATCTCGCGCTCGATGAAGTCGTCCAGCTCGGCGAGATAGGCGAGGAGGTCGCTTGGCAGGTCGAGGTCCATGTCCGATGTGCTCCGATCAGGGTTTGGTGAGCATCAACAGATCCCACTCGATTTCCGGCACACGTCGACCACTCGCGGCCATCACGATGTCGCGGACGCTACCGTCGAGATGTGCCGCGGCCTGACTGGCCAATCCGACGCCCCACCACAACGTGCACAACACCTTCCACCAATGAAATCGATCGGGATCGAAGAGCCCGCCGACTGATTCGTAGCCGGCGACGAAAACCGAACGATCTGCGAAACCACCGATTTCGCGAGTGTCTTCCCGAAAACGCCACATCCGCAAGGCTGCCCACGCGGTGTCGCGCATCGGGTCGCCCCAGCATCGCGCACCTTCCCAGTCGAGAACGGCACGAAGACCGTCGGGCCCGACAATGAGGTTGCCGTTGCGAATGTCGTTGTGAACAACCGTCCGGCGTGGCGGTGGTCCGGGGAGGTTCTGGTCGAGCCAACGCAGGGCGAAGGCGAACACCGGCCTGTCGGCGAGCAGCAGGTCGACGGCCGAATCGAGTTCGGCCAGTGCGGCCGAGGCGGGATCGGCGTGTTCGTCGCCAGGAAGGAGCCGGCGACCGCTGGATCGATACCGTGCAGCCGACCCATCGCGACGCCGAGTTGCTCGGCGATACGGTTGCCGATTCCCTCGGCGTCGACGAGCCGCAGAACTCGGCGCGGAACAGTTTCGCCGTCGACGCGTTCGGACAGTAGAAATGATGCTCCGACGTAGGTCGGGTCTGTGCAGACCGCGTGGATTCGTGGCACCGGGACACCGTTGTCGCGCGCAAGTTCCCGGATGCGGGCTTCTGCGGTGATGGGAACCAGTTCGATGTTCGTCGGCACGATCGTGGCGACCAGCCGCAGGTGCTCACCTGACGTGACCGCATCCAGAACGACGTTGCGCCTGCGCGCGCCCGCGGAGACCGGTACGAGGTTCGATACTGTCCACGTCCCACCGAACTGGTCTCCGAGGAAACGTTCGATACCTGCGACGGTGTCGTGCGCCGCCTCGGTCCCGCTCTGGCTCACTCGCCCTCCCACAAGTCGTAACCAGGCTTGGCGATGGCCAGATCGGCTTTCGCTACGTCGACCAGCGCGTGCCAGGCGTCGCGTTCGAGGTCGTGGTCGGTGTTGGTTCTGAGCACCACACCGAGCTCCGCGGCAAGTTCGCCTACCGAACCGTCATGACCGAGGAGTGCGCCGTAACGAGCTCGCGCCTGCTGATCGGCATCGGGTGAAAGCCGTCGTTCGCGTTCGAGAATCCGAACGATGTTGGCCGCGACCCTGGCGCGATGCTGCAGCGAACTCGGCAACGCGGGCAGGAGGACGTCGTCGAGAAGGTCGGCCAGCGTTGTCAGCAACTCTGCCGAGTCCGGTCGGTATTGCACTCTCACCTCCAGGGTCGCTTCACACGTTAACCGGCTTCCACCCCTATTGGCGTCAGGTCAACATCGGCTGGCGGAACGAACTTGCGGAGCGTGCCGTCGAACGCGGTGACGTACAGCGCCCAGCCGTCACCGTCCGCCGCGATGCGCACCGAAGTCGGGCCGTCTGGTGGAATCCGAATCGGGCTCGGCTTCGTCAGCCCTGTGACAATGCTGCACGACTCCCCCGTGGCGAGATCGACTCGATAGACCGCGCCTGCCAAATGGTCGGCAACGAACAGACTGCCGTCGGCAGTTGCCTGCATATCGTCGGGGAGCGCTATCAGATTAGGCACGGTCGACACCACCGTCGACGTGTCAGGTGCATCGAGGGGTATTCGGATGATCGTCGAAGTGACGTCGCCTGTGTAGAACGCCTTTCCGTCCGGGGAGAGCGCAAGGCCGTTGGAACGCTGGACTTTCGACCATGACGGTGTCACGGCACGGGTCGCGGGTCGGTAGCGTGTGATGCCAGTTGGTGGACCGAGAATATCGAGCCGTGAGATGAGCAGATCGCCATCCGGCAGGAGAAGCAATCCGTTGGGGCCGAACAACCCTTCGACCAGGACAGTAACTTCACCGGTGCCCAGATCGAGACGTTGCAAGGTGCCGTCGGCAACGGTCCGGGTCGGATCGTCGCCAGTGACGAAATACAGCAGATCGCCGATCAAACGGATCCCTGCGGGCTTGTCGAGCCCACGCAACAGCGTTGTGACCTGTCGCTCCGAATTCACGTGATAGATCTCGCCGTTGTCGGCGCCGGTGAGAAAGAAGCCGCCTTTGCCGTCGGATTCCAGATTCTCGATCCACCCCAGACCCGACGCCAGCGTCGTGGCTCCCCAACCTGCGGCACACGACGTCGGAACCGCATGCGCGACAGATGGTCCACCTGCGGCGAGACACGCCGCGAGTACCGCGGTTGCTGTGGCGGCACCGACCCGCGACCTCGTGTTTCGAAATCCAACCATCTCCCCGATTGCCATGACACGCAACACTACTGGAGCGGGGTTCGATCGCCGCCGCGTGTCAACTCTTGCCGTCGACGAAGCCGGTGAAGCCGTATTTGTCGTGCGGCCCGATCACGCCGACCTCGAAGAGACCGGTCCCGCTGTGGGTCTGCCCGCCCTCGAGTAGTTCGAACCGCGCCAGGTGATCGACCGGACAGAACATCCGCAATGCGGGGTCTATCTCGGAGACTGTCTTGCGGAGCCCTTGGACGACGAGGTCGCCCTGCCACATGCCGTGTCGCCAGTCTGCGTCGAGTCCGTAGCCGGTGCCGATTCCGATGTAGTTGGCGAGCAACAGTTCACATCGCACGGTGATCGGCTCCCCCACCGGAGGAACGAACTTCAACACGGCGCCGGTCACATCCCTTGTTCCAGTCGCGAATTCGAGTTCGTGCTCCGGTCGGCCGAGCCATTCGGGCTCTCGATCCGGCCAGACCCTGGTGGCGTCTTCGACGATTCGTCTGCCCCGCTCGTCCTCCTGCACGAAGGTGAACACCGAGTAGTCGTCGAATGCCATCACGGAGTAGATCCAGAAGAAGTTCTGCACGCCGTCGACAGCGCGCCTTCCTGCCGGTTCGGGTTCACCGACCGGTCGAACACCCCACGACCGGTCCCGGTTGCCGCGCCAGGTCTCGGGCGATACCGCCATCGTGTCGTCGCCGACCGTCAATTCTCCTGTCCACGTTCCTGTCTGGACGAAACGCGCGGTGTCGAAAGTGACGCGCTCGAGTTGGCGGCGGAAGTGCCGCGGCTCTTCGAACGCTGGAACGTTCGCGTCGAAGGTCAAGTCGAAGGCGAGGTCTGCGGCGGTACCGGTTTCGAGTACGACCCGAAGTCGTTGCAAGCCTTCGAGAACCTCGATTCGTAGCGGACCGACTGTTGTGTCGGACCGATCTGCACCGAGGGCTTTCGAGGCTCGGAAGACGATGTGATCGTCACCGCGTCGGAGTACCGCAAACCCGTCGACGACGCCGAGATTGGGGTACTGGCCGAACCCGACGATGAGAAACAGCTCTCCCCCGACCGGGTAGCAGTTGAAATAGTAGCGGTCGTAGAAGTTCCGGTCGGACGTCGCGACCTGGCGAATCGGTTGCGCTACTTGATGTATCGGGAAGTCGTCCATCGGCGACAGCATCAGGCGATACCCGTCCAGTAGGTTCCGGCGAGCATCTTTTCCAGCGTCGCGTGGTGCAGGATCATCTCGTCCGGATTGTCGGGCACGACGGCTTGGCCGAAATGAATGGCTCGACTCTGCACACGGAGCATGATCGTTGCCTGCCGCACCGCGGCGAAAAAGACATAGAAGTCCAGGTCGTGCGGGGTGTGTCCGGATAGTTCGCGGTACGTGTGAGCAACGTCGTCACGCCGAAGGAAAGCCGGCAGTCCCGGCATACCTGCGAGCGTCGTCAGATCTTCGAAGAATCGGTGCAGGAAGATCAGCCACCCGAGATCGAGTTCGCGGGGGCCGAACGATGCCATTTCCCAATCCAATACGGCGACAGGCTCGAAGTTCCGATACATGACGTTCCCGATTCGCGCGTCGCCCCACGAGAACACGGTTGGCGAGCCGTCGGTCGGGCAGGTGCGGGACAGCTCGTCGAGACACCGCTCGATCAGCGGTGAGCGGGGTCCGGTTGTGGTCGCCCACTCGTAGTACGTGCGTTGTGCGGCGATGTGATCACGCATGGCTGTTTCGGCGACCGGCGGCGGTGATCCGAGAAAGTCGAAGTGCGACAGGTCGATTGCATGCAGATCCGCGAGCACGCCGACGGTGTTGCGTTGCAGCCGTGCACGTTCGTCGTCGGTTGCTTCGGTGACCCACGACCCGAAGTTGTAGGGCATCACGTCCGGTGGAACCTGACCTTCGATCCGCTGCATGACGAAGAACGGACCGCCCAGGGCTGCTGGATCGGACTCCGACCAATAGGTGGTCGGAACCGGCACCGACGAGTTGTCGGAGACGGCGCGCATCGTTCGAAACTGGGCGGCCATGTCGTAGGTCGGAAAGATCGGCATCGTCGTCTCGCCAGGAGCGACCCGCGCAACCAACGGGTGGAGCTGCCGCTCGCCGTTCTCCAGCCAGGTGGCGTCGAAGACGATCGTTTCGCTCGACATGCCGTTGGCGGCGGGGATCACCACATTGTCGACCACCGGATCCGCAGCCGTGCCGAGGCGATCCGTCAGCCAGTCCTGCAGTTCCCTTCGGAGTAGGCCGACGTCACGTATCGAGGAGGTCGGCCGGGCGAGCTCGGCCTGATGTTCTGCCTCTGTCTGCTCCAACGCCATCTGTAACACGTTACAGAAATGCCTCCGGTTCCGATACCGCGAATCAGTGAGCCGACTCGCTTACGCTGCCCTCATGGACAAGCAGGTGGCCGGTCGGCTGGCGGACGAGCAACTCGATGCGTGGCAACGTGGGACGACCTACGCCGAACTGGTCTATGCCGACGACAATTCGTCGTCGACGACTCGAGAGCTGGTCGCCGACGGCAGCACCTATGCGATCACGTCGACGGTGTACCGAGAGCAAGGTCAACAGGCCTATACGATGTCGGTTCGTGTCACTGTCGCAGGCAAGAAGTCCCTCTTCAGATCAGCGGTTTCACGCCATGGACGGATGTTTCCTGACGGCAGGTTCGCCCCAGGCGCATGATCGTGGCCCCGATTGGGTACCGCTCTCTATGCGACCCAGCGCTGCCGCTGGATCGCAAACTTGTATAGGAGAGTGGAATGGCTCGACACAGGGCTCGATCGACCGCGCAATCATCGTTGGCGGAGGACTTGCCACAGCCGCAGCCGCCTTGGCAATCCCGACGACCGCTGCGGCCGCTCCGACCGGATGTCAGTCGGCCGGGGCCGGCTTGGTCACGAACAGCTCGAATGTGTCCGGTTGTTCTGCAACAGCCGTGCCGGGTAGCGCTGCGGCCGCATACGGCACCGATGGCGTGGCGACGTCGGCGGCCGGATCGTCAGGACTGGCTCTCGCCATCGCAACCGCGGGCGGTACCGCATCCGCACTTGCGCAGAACCTGTCCGGCCCCGCAGCGATCGCGATGGGTCCGGGCGCCGAGGTTACAGCCCTTGGAGTTCGACCAGGCCTTTCGCTCGGTATCGCGGGCCCCGGCGCCAAGGTCACCATCGACGGCGTAACCGGGCCGACCTGTACCGGCGGCCCCGGCGTCGCCGCCGACTTCCAGACTCTGCAGAGTTGCCTGTCACTCCAGTAGCGTCACGTCGCCTGGCCGACGACCTTCACCGGCGGGGTCACGAAAACGTGCTTCATCCGAAGTCGCGGTTGGCACAATAGCTTTCCGCCTGCTCGGAGCCATTCGCCGACCACGCGAGGAGCGTCGCGCGCGGGGTTGTAGACATCTTCCTGCACCGAGAACACGCCGTCGCCCGCGTACGTCATCCGGGAAACGTTGATAAAGCCGAACTCGACGCCCGGCTCGGTCGGGTGGTCGAGCACGTTGTCGATGCCGACGACGATGGCGCCGTTTTCCTCGTCGTACGCCTCCCACGCGTGCGTGAGTCGCATTTGGGGAAACGGTGCCATCACGTCGACGATCCAGGACCGAACAGCTTCCCGACCGTGCAGGATGCCGTAAGCGTGCTCGATGTATTCGACGTCGACAGTGAACAGATCCGCGAACGGGCGCCAGTCCCCCGATGCGGAACACCGATCGACGTGCGCACCGTAGTGGCGGAGTGCGTCACTCAACTCGGCTCGGCTGAATCGGCCCACTGTTCTGCCCTCCACATTTTCGACGTAGAGAACAATTAGAACACGTGTCAGTTTACGGGAAGGTCGAACCGCAGCGGGTCCATGTTCTGGCGCTTCACCACCGACATCGGTGTGTATCTGATTCCGAAGTTTCGCAGTGTCGACGCGACCGGATTGTCGATCTGCTCGATGCGGCTCAAGCGGCGCGAATTCGCGACGAGGGTCCGGGTGCGCTCTCGACGGGCGTCCTCGTACCGCCGAAGAGCGAGCGTCGGGTCGGCCGTGGTAGCAAGGCAGTGCGCCAGCACGTAGCCGTCTTCGATAGCCGAACCCGCACCTTGGGCAAGACTGGTCAGCATGGGATGGGCAGCGTCGCCGACCAGCGTCACCGGCCCCTCGCCCCAGGTGTCGACGAAACTCCGGTCCTGGGCAGGCACCGCGACTACCGCCGAGTCGGGCGTCGCGGCAATCACGTCGCTGACCTCGCTCGCCCAACCGTCGTACGCAGCAAGTACGTCGGAGGTGCTGCCCTGCCACGACCTGGAACCGACGATCCCCAGATTCTTGGTACCCCACCAGTAGGCGTTGCCCCCACCGATGTCGATCAACCCGAAGCGCTGGCCGCGCCCCCAATAGTGACCGGCATAACCGGTCGTAAGGTGTTCGTGTTCGAACGGAATCGTGGCCAGCCAGCAGACGTAGCCGTACTCGTTGATCGTCTCGCTTCCTGCACGCTGCGCCCGGACGACCGAACGAATGCCGTCCGCGCCGATGAGCACATCTGCGCTCGCCGTACGGCCATCCGCACAGGTGACGCTCACGCCGTCTACGGTGACGTCGTAGCGTTCGACCGCCGCGCCGAAGGTGATCGCGACATCGCCTACCGCCGCCCGCAGAACGGCGATCAGATCGTTGCGGTGCAGATTGACGAACGGGGTGCCGAGCTCGGTCACGATGTCCCGGATCGGCAACTGCCGCATAAGCTTTCCCTTGTCGGTACGCAGCTCGAAGTGCTCGAGCACCTGCCCGACCGAACCATCTGCCAGGTCGATCCCGAGCGCTGCCAGCACCGCGACTGCGTTGGGGCCGAGACCCAACCCGGTGCCCGTCATACGCAATTGTGGTGCGGCTTCCAGTATCTCGACGCCTATCCCTCGTTCGCGCAGTGCAATTGCGGTCGTCAGACCGCCGATACCGGCGCCGATCACAATGGCCTTCATCCGCCCGCCTTCTCTGTTTCGATCGGTACGTCGATGCTCTGGTGTCTGCCCTCGCGCCAGGGCAGGAAGACAAGGACTGCAACCGCTCCGACCCCGGTCACTGCTGTAGCCGTCCATGAGGTGGCGCCCATACCGTCGAGAAAAGCCTCGCGGACCGCGGTGTACGCGCGCGCCTGCAGTTCTGGCACGGGAATTCGCGCCGCGACTTCGAGACCACCGAACACCGACGAGATCGCTATGTCCGCAGCATCTTTCGGAAGTGCGGTGCCGTCGAGTTGCGGCCTGATCGCACCCGAATACACCGAGGACAGCATCGAACCCAACACCGCGACACCCAACGCCCCACCGACCTCACGAGTGGTGTCGTTGACCGCCGCGCCGACGCCCATATCTTCCTCGGCAAGGTTGGACATCAGCAGTTCTGTCGCAGGACCCTGAACGAACGCGAGGCCTGCACCCATGACGATGGTCGCCGGGAGGATGACGGTTGGATATGCGGTGAGCTCGTCGGCGCTGCTGGCGACGGCGAAGCCGACACACATGAAGCCGAGACCGAGCGCGACGGGGAGCGCAGTCCCGATTCTGCGGCCGATCGTCATGGCAATCGGAGCAGCCAGCGCGATACCGACTGCGTATGGCAGCGCGCGAACACCGGTCTCCAACGTCGAATAGCCACGGATGGCCTGGAAGTACACCGTGAAGAAGAAGATGAAGCCGAACAGGGAGAAGAAGCCGACCGAGATGGCCGCTGCCGGAACCCAGAATCGCCGGATTCGGAACAATCGCACATCGAGGAGTGGATCCGCTGTCCGCAACTGCCGAACGACGAACGCCAGCAGACCGATCGTGGCTGCGAGTGCTGCGACCGCGGTCTGCCACGACGTCCAGCCATGACGCGGTGCCTCGATGATCGCCCACACCAGCAACGAAACGCCGGCGATCGACAACAACAACCCAGGCACATCGAGCCGATGTGGCACAGCAACTTTGACTTCGGGGACCCACAGCCAGGTGCCCACGAGAGCGATGAGGGCAACGGGAACGTTCACCCAGAACACCGAATGCCAACTGAAATGGGCGAGTAACCAACCGCTGACGACCGGCCCGCCCACGATTGCGATGCCGGCAACACCTGCCCAGATACCGACCGCGATCGAACGCTGGCGTGGTTCGGTGAAGATCGCCACGACCAACGCCAGCGTTGCCGGAAAGACCGCCGCCGCAAAGACACCCATCACTGCGCGAGCGCTGACGAGTTCACCGAGCGTGTCCGTGTTGGCTGCAAGTGCCGACCCTGCACCGAACCCGACGATGCCGATGTAGAGCACGAGGCGGCGACCGTAACGATCGCCGAGGTTGCCTGCCGCGAGCAGGAATCCGGCGAAGGTCAGCGTGTAGGCATCGACCGACCATTGCAGGCCGCTGACCCCGGTACGCAATTCCCGCCCGAGTGTGGGTAACGCGATGTTGATGATCGTGTTGTCGATGACGACCAGCAACTCGGCGAGGCACAGGACGACGAGGGCGGCAATCGCTCGGCCCCGCGTCAGCGGCAGCGAATTCCTAGTCGACGGCGGCAAAATGCTTCTCGCCGGCTGAGATTCCCGCTGCCATCACGAAGTCGAGCACCCGATCCGGCAGCACCCGCGACGCGATGGTCGACGCCCACGAATCGATGCCGACCCGATAGCGAGCCTTCGGACGACTGGCCGTGAGCGCATGCTCGATCGCCTTCGCCACATCGGCGGGTTTGGTCCGGCTCGCGTTTGCGCGTTCTTCGTTCGCGGTGACGAAGCTGGTGAAGCGGTTGCGGTACAGATCCGCAACGTCGGGCTTCGCCTCGCCGAGGATTCGTTCGGCAGTGTCGGACAGCTTGCCCCAGATCGGGGTAAGGATCGCACCAGGCTCGATCAGCGACACGCTGACGGCGAGCGGGGCCAGTTCGCGGCGCAGCGAGTCCGACACACCTTCCTTGCCGAACTGCGAGGCGGCATAGGCGCCGAGAAACGGTGCTGCGAGCCGGCCGACCCCCGAGCTGACGTTGACGATCCGACCAGCGAGCTTGCCCGACGGGTCTGCCGGGAACGCGCGGAGCAACGGCAGGAACTGTCGCGTCATGGCAACGGTCCCGACGAGATTTACTTCGAGCTCGGCTCGAAAGTCCTCGATGGAGACACACTCGAGAGGCGCCGACACACAGATGCCGGCGTTGTTCACCACTCCGACCAGGCCACCCGGATCGATCTCTGCTGCGATGCGGTCGTGTGCGCGCCGAATCGAGTCCGCCGACGTCACGTCGAGCAGAAGCGGACGAAGTTCGGATCCTGGGAACTCTTTTTGCAGCTCCGCTGCGCTTTCCTCACGCCTGACGCCTGCGTAGACGACAAACCCGGAGCGTGCCAGCGCGAGTGCGGTTTCTCGACCGAGCCCCGACGATGCCCCGGTCACTACCACCGCGCCACGATTGTCCGACATTCGATTGCCTCTTCTCTTTGCTGCGACAGGTCTTGGCTGCGCTGTTCGGGCCGATCCGGTGTTGTCCAGCGCGCCGAGTAGGGTCCGCACGCAATCGTCCGCCAGCCGATTGGCACGGTCTTCGGAAACCACCGTGTCGATGTAGGTGAAGTTCAGATGCAGCGTGTCGTGGCTGGTATTGACCGTCACGACAAAGAATCCACTGATCGAGACTCCCGCGATGAAATGGGCACCCGACAGCGCCCACGGGCCGATCCGGTCCGCGAAATCGTAACGTCCGATGTTGGAGATGCAGACGTTTCCTGGACCACGACTGTCGACCAACGCGACAGTTCGCTCGCTCGCACCGACCGACTTCGGTGCAACAAGTTTCAGGGTCGCGATCAAGGCGAGATGTTGTCGAAACCGTTTGCGGCGGTCGAGTTCTCGGTTGACTCTGCCCGCGGTGGTCCAGAAGTCGACGTCGCTGCCTGCGTCGACGTAGGTCGGTACGGTTGCCACGTACGCGCCGGCAGCGTCAGCAGGTACGGGCGGCTCGAGCTCGCCGCGGAAGTCGATGGGCGAACCGATGCACACCTTGCCGCCGTCCGGTGCCACGATGCGACCCACGGCGGCCGCCACCGCCGCGCTCAGTGCGCCGTGCACGGTGACGCCCTCCCTACGGCAGCTTTCGAGCAGTACGGCAACCTGCTCGGCGGTCAGCGATCGGCGAGTCAACCGGGTGATCCGCTCGTGCGCCGCGACGGGGACTTCCGGTTGCAAGCGGTTCGCGCGGGCCGCTGCAGCAACTGCCTGATCGACGACGCCTGCGCCGACAACGCGCGCAAACCCTGGTGCACCAACGAACTTTCGAGGCAACATCCCCTCGGGAGACGGCAACGCGGGTCGTGGCCGCGCAACCGACTCGACTGTCCGGTCGTCGTCATCGCTGAGCAGAGCCGCCAACTCGACAACGCGCTGCAGCAGGGCCAAAGCTGTTGTGCCGTCGGCGATGATGTGCGAAATCGTCAACACCAGGTCGTGCGATTCGCCTGCGGAGCCACGCTCCCCCGACACGACATCGACTAGTCGAGCCAGCGGCCCCGTCCGCCAATTCACCGAAGTCGCCAGTTCGAACCGGTCGACCTCACGTTCCCATGCGGCGGGATCGGACCCGTCGACGTGACGAATCGGCAGGCGCGCTTCGGTCGCTGCGACGAACTCCGGGTCGCTGCCGTCGTCGGCGGCCGCGATTGCAACGCGCAACAACGGATGTTCCAGAACGAGAGCCGCAGCGGCGTCGGACAACAGTCCCGGAGCCATCGAACCGCTGACGTGAACGCGCGCAATCACATTGAGTGGCGAGATCTGATCGCACACCCAATACCAACGTTCGACGGGGCTCAACGGACGACGAATCTCGCTGTTCGATGCTCTACTGCCAGTGGCGGTCATCGGCTTCCCTTTTCTGTGGCGGCCAGCCCGCTGTCGGATCGATCGAGAACGCTGTCCAACTCGGCAGCGACTGCCGTGACGTGCGGCTGCGACATCATCGTGAGGTGATCGCCGGGAATCTCGACGATCTCCAGTCCGCGTGCTGCCCAACGATCCCAGCCGTTCGTCGGACTTGCGAACATACTTCCCACGCGGCGATGCGCGCGCCCGACGTCGGGTGGCAACTCGTCGCGCGCCCGCAGCAGGACGATGTCGCACTCGAGTGGTTCGAGACGATAATGCAGCGTCGCTTGATAATTGGCGTGGAAGATGGCGTACAGGCGTTTGATCAGTTGTGGCGAACTGTATTCGGGGACGATTCCCGAATCGATCGAGCGGGTCAGGATCGAATCGAACAGGCCATCGGCACTGCCGGGGCTTTCGGCGCTGTCGGCCTTGCCGAGGGACGGGTCGAGCTCGGACTCGACCGCTGCAGCACCCTGGCTGTACCAGAGCAGCTCCGCGAAGAACCAGGCGATCAGGTCGCGTTCGTCGATTGCAGGCCGCGGTCCGTCGTCGAGTGAGATCGTGTCGAGGAGAACGACCTGGGAAATCTCGTCGGCAGGCAGTTGCCGCGCGATCTCGAGTGCGACATACCCTCCGAACGACCAACCCGCGACGTGGTACCGACCATGTGGTTGGACGCGTCGCATCGCCGCGATGTAGGACGCCGCGATGTCCGGCATGGCAGTCAAAGGCTGCGAACCAGGCTCCGAACCCGCCGCCTGCAACGCGTAGACGGGCCGGTCAGCGTCCAAGTGCTTCGCCAACTCGACGTAACAGATCACGTTGCCGCCGATCGGATGCACAAGGAAGAGCGGCGGGCCTGTGCCGGTTTGCCGAAGTGGTACAACGGGATCGAACGCACGACACGTGCCGCCGGCCCGAACGAGCTGCGCCAGCTCGGCAGCCGTCGGCGCAGCGACGAACGCCTCGAGTGGGATCTCGACTCCCCATCGGCGAGTGATGGTCATCGCAACCCGCATAGCCCCGATCGACGTACCGCCTGCGGAGAAGAAGTCCGCGTCGGGTCCCAGTTCGGCCAACCCGGCGAATTCGGCCATGATCTCGGCGATGGCGTGTTCGTACTCGTCCGCCGGTGCGCGTTCGGCTGTGGATACGTCGGATCCTCCTTGCGCCGTTGCGGTTTCGCCTGCGAGGAAGCGGAGTGCGGCATCGTCGCGCTTTCCGCTCGGAGTCATGGGAAGCTCGCCGACAACGTGGTAGCGGGTCGGCACCATCGCCGAAGGGAGTTGCCGACGCAATGCTGCCTGGATCGCTGCCGTATCGATGGAGACCGCGCCGTCGACACGATCGCGGACTACGAACGCTTCCAGCGTCGAATCGACACCGCCGAGGCTGGTGGCGATCACGGCGACCTGTGCCGAACCGGAGGCCCCAGCGAGGGCGATCTCGACTTCAGCACACTCGACTCTGTTGCCACGCACCTTCACCTGGCTGTCCGTTCGACCGAGCCAGACGATGTCACCGGACGCAACGGCGACGCCGACGTCACCGGTCCGATATCGGACTCGGCCACCCAGATCGGCAACGAAGCGTTCTGCCGTGAGCCCCGGCATGGCTTCGTAGCCCTGGGCCACAACCGGTCCGCCGAGATAGATCTCGCCGCGGGTGCCCGGCGGGACCGGTTTGAGGCGAGAGTCGAGCAAGGTGACGGTCGCACCGCTGATCGCAGTCCCGATCGGCGGCAGCGCAGGGAACGAGTCCGACCCACCGGACATCGAATGCCGCAGCGCCACATGTGTTTCCGTCGGACCATACTGATTCTCGACCACCAGCCCCGGATTTGCCGCACACAAAGCACGGATCTCCGGTGTCGTTCGCAGCTGCTCGCCGGACGAGACGAGCGAGGTCAACGTCGTCGGGTACTCCCCCGTCACCTGGGCTGCCTCGGCGACTCCTTGCAGAGCGACGTACGGCAGGTAGACGCGCTCGACACCGGACCGCACGATGGCGCGGACCAGCGCAACCGGGTCCTTGCGTTCGGCTTCCTCGACCAGATACAACGTCGCGCCTGCTGCCAACGTCGCGAAGATCTCCTGGAAGGACACGTCGAAGCTGATCGGAGCGAATTGCATTGTCGAACAACCAGAGCGAGGACCGGCGTGCCGCTGCCATTCGATCAGATTCGCGAGCCCCCGATGCGGCATGACGACGCCCTTCGGTGCGCCCGTCGAGCCGGATGTGAACAACACGTAGGCCGCGAGGTCGGGGTGTAGCGCTGGAAGCGGTGTCCCATCGTCGTGCTCGGTGTCGAACAGCACCGCTGGGTCGATGAGTTCGATACCCAGGTCGCGGACGTCGTCGGCATTCGGGGCAACGATCACGAACTGCGGTCGGCAGCGCTCGAGCATGGCCACACGACGGGGTTGCGGGTAGTCGATGTCGATCGGAACGACAGCAGCTCCCGCTTTCAGCACGCCGATCACAACAGCGATCAACTCGGGTGACCGGGGCATCGAAACGGCGACACGTGCGCCTACGGGCAGCCCACGCGCGATCAGCGTGTGCGCGACAGTGTCTGCTGCCCGGCCCAATTGCCGATAGGTCCACTCCGTTGTGGTGCTGCGAAGGGCGATCGCATCGGGGGCCAGGCTCACCGCTGCATCGACCAGGTCGACGACGGTCACCGCGCGCAGTGTCGTGAGATCGACCTCGCTTTCGGGTGTTCGGACGATCGTCGTCAATGCGCCGACGAACGTGCGAGCGAACTCTTCACGCTGAGTCGAGGTCAGCGAACCCTCTCTCGCGCTTACCCGTACGGCTAGCTCCTCGCTGCGTGGATCGATCGCCGCCGTCACCAGCAGCGTGAAGTTCGTTTCCTCCCGAGCGTCGAACTCGATGAGCTCGACATCGGCGCTGCTGAACAGGTCGCTGAACAGGTGATAGTTGACGAAGTTGAACGCAGTGTCGAAAGCCGGACCCCCGTTGTCCGCGATGACCGACCGCAACGGATACCGCCGGTGCGGATGACTCGCGCGCTCTCGCCGAACTACCTGTGAGATGGCCTTCAGCCACGTACCGCGCGTCCCGTCGAGTCGCATCGCGATCGTGTTGAGGAACAGTCCCGCAGAGGTCTCTACACCCGCTCGGCCAGGGCGTGCGTGCGAAACGAGCCCCGTCGTGACGTCGTCGGTCCCCGACATCGCCTTCAGCGTCAGGAGGTGGGCGGTGAGCAGCACGTTCTTCAGCGGGATGCGTTGCGCCACCGCGAACGCTCGGAGACTGCGGCCGAGCCAATCGGGAAGCGTCGCAACCGTATCCCGCACAATCTCGCGCTGCGGGGGCTCGTACGCCCGCGTCGACTCGATCGTTGTCGCAGTCGCGCCTGCGAGTGCATCGATCCAGTACTTCCGCGACGCCGGATCGTCCTGCGCCAGCCGTTCGGACCGAACGTAGGAGGCCAGAGCGGTCGTCGAATGTGGTTGCCGGTCCACCGGCGGATGGTCGTATCCGGCCCGAGACAGATAGTCCTGCAACAGCTCCCGAACGATATTCGCAACGCTCCAGCCGTCGAGGATGGCGTGATGGAAGCTGAAGACGATGTCGACCCACGAGTCGCCAGGAAAGACGCGGAGCTGGTACAGCGGTGCCACGTCGAGTCGATAGTCGAAGGTCCGCCGTTCGTCGACGTAGTCCGAAAGGTCAGCGCCCTCGTGTGCAATGGACAGCGCGCTCGGGACCTCCCTGCGCACAACCTGGACCGGCAGCGACAGTCCCGTTATCTCGAACGCTGATCGCAATGCGGGATGCCTGCGCACGAGTTCGTCGAACGCGGCGCGAAACTGCTGCTCGTTCCAGACCATCCCGAGTCGATAGCGAAAGACGTCCTTGTACAGCGTGGAGTTCGAGCGTTCGAGGCTGTGGAACAGCATGCCCAGTTGCAGCGATGTGGCGGGAAAGGCATCCTCCGCGTCGCTGACACCGGCGCGATCGATCATCGGAACAAGCTCGAACGGCGTTGTCATCGAAGTCTCGGCGCCACCGGACCCGATCGTGGTTTCTATGCTCGCGGCCAACTCGGCGATCGTCGGCCGCGCGAAGAAGTCGTCGATGTCGAAGGCAAGGCCACGACGCTCTGCCGCTGTACGCAAGGTCAGCGCCAGGATGGAATCGCCTCCGACAGTGAAGAAGTCGTCGTGTCTGCCCGGCGTCGCGGTGCCGAGTACATCCGCCCACGCTGCTGCGAGCGCAACCTCGACTTCGGTGCGTGGCTGCTCGGATTCACCATGGGCACGCTCGGGTCGCGGCAGGCCACGACGGTCGAGCTTGCCGCTCGAAGTCAGCGGAAGCGTCTGCAGCGCAACGAACTCCGACGGCACCATAAACGCAGGAAGCCGATCCGCGAGCTGGGACGCAATGGAATCGCCGGTCACAGTCGTGTCTTCAACGTCTTCGAGCACGAAGTAGGCGATCAGGTGCGTGGGTCGTCCGGGTGCCTGCTCGTCGACAACAACGCCGGCGCGCACACCCGGGCACTGGACGAGGTGATTCTCGATTTCCCCGAGCGTCACGCGGTTGCCGCGCACCTTCAGCTGGTCGTCGCGCCGGCCGAGGTACTCGAGATTGCCGTCGGCGAGGCGGCGCACGATGTCGCCGGTGCGATATCGACGCCCGCCCACGATCGCAGGGTCGACCACGAACGACTCCGCTGTCCGGCTCGGGTCACCGTAGTAGCCGCGGCCGACGCCGACTCCGGCGATGTTGAGTTCGCCTGGCACACCGAGTGGACTGCGCCGCCCGGCGGCATCGAGCACGAGCAACGCGATGTTGTCGATCGGCCTGCCGATAGGAACCCGATCTATCCGGTCGTCCCCGTCCGGGATGTCGAAGTACGACACGTCCACGGTCGCCTCGGTCGGACCGTAGAGGTTGACCAGGCGAGTAGCTGTCGTGCTTGCGAAGAGCTGCCGAAACCGTGTTGCCAGAGCGGGTGTCAGCGCTTCGCCGCTGCAGAACACCAACCGCAACGAATGCACCGATGCCAAGGCTGACGGCTGCATCGTCAGTTGATCGAGGAATGGTCCGAGCATCGACGGTACGAAGTGCGCGACTGTGACTCCGTCCCGTGCGATCGACTCGATGATCCGGCGAGGGTCACGCTCGGCGCCTGCAGGCAGAACCGTCAGCGACGCGCCTGCGAACGACCACCAGAACAGCTCCCACACCGACACATCGAAGGTCGCGGGTGTCTTCTGCAGCACAACGTCCGAGGCTGTGAGTGGATATCGGCGCTGCATCCAGGTGAGTCGATTGACGACGGAGCGATGCTCGATCATCACGCCCTTGGGTACGCCGGTGGATCCGGACGTGTAGATGACATAGGCGAGATCGGTCGGTCTCGTTGTCGACACATCCGGTCGGCTGACCGTCGGCTGCGCTGTGGCTGGTAGTACCGCGATGCCGAGGTCGGCGAGCATGCCGCTGAAGCTGACCTCCGCCACGGCAATCCGCGCGCGCGTCGCCGCGAGGATCGTGCGTACCCGCGCCTGCGGGTATTCCGGATCTACCGGAACGTACGCGCCTCCTGCCGCGACGATCGCATGGACGGCAACGACGAGGTCGACCGATCGCGGCAACAGCACCGGCACACACTCTTCCGGTCGCAGCCCGTGCTCGCGCAGCGCTCCGGCAAGCGCCCGTACCCGGATTCCGAAGTCCGCGTAAGACATCGAACGATCGGCCGCGACGACTGCACGCTGGTCCGGAACCCTCGCCACCTCGGCAGCGACGACACCGTCGATGGTCGCGTACTCGTCGAACGGCACAAGCTCTGGACCTTCTGCCGCGGCGATGTCGGCACGATCACGAGCGGACAGGATCTCGAGGTCACCGACACCGACGTTCGGCGCAGCAAGACCTCCCTCGATCAGCGCGAAAACCTGCCGCATAGCCGTGGCGAAGGGATAGTCGTCGTCGAACACGTCGTCGGCGTAGAACACGTCGACGTCCAACGACCCGTCGCGTGCGTAGTCGCGAACCACGATGTTGACAGCGTCCAGGGAGTACCCCGATGAGAGCAGCGCCGAGTCCGTACCAAGGAACGCCGTTTGCTCGGTGTCGGGTATCGGAACATAGGAATAGGTGACATCGAAGAGGTTCTGCGTCTCGGACCGTTCCTCGCGCAATGCGGTCTGCAAAGCGCCGAACGAAAAGCGTTGCCGCGCTTGCAGATCCCACACCGCAGAGCCGACGCTGTCGGCAATCTCACCGAGCGTTGCAGTCTCGTCGACGTCGACACGCAACGGCAGAATGTTGACCAGGTCGCCGACGGTCAGCAACTCGACCGGAGTTCGCCTGTTCAGCAGTGGCACACCGAGCACGATGTCGCCGTCACGATGCACCCGTCGCAGGTAGGCCGAGATCGCCGCAACCGTGTACGCGAAGATCGATCGTCCGGTGTCACGGATACGTTGTGCGGCAGCGTGATCGATATGAATCGTGCGCTGACTCCGATGGTGGGTTCGTACGGAGGCCTTACGGGGGAACAGCGCAGGCGAGACATCGCGAAACTGCTCGAGCAGATGCGCGCGATCCGCAGTCCAGTCCGGTGAATTTCGGTAGCGCTGGTCTTCGTCGACGATGTCGAGGTAGCTCGGTGCCGGCGAGTTGTCGGGCGACTCACCTCGCTCGGCAGCGAGGTAGTCCGCACACAGCTGTGCGAGCGTAAGGTTCATCCCCCAGCCGTCGCCGACCGCGTGGTGGAAGCGGCAGTAGACGACGAACGAATCGGTGCCGTCGAGCAGGATCGCGCTCTGCGCGAGCGGACCGTTCAGCGGCATCACCTCGTCGGTACGTTCGCGCATCCATGCCAGGCTCGCAGCGCTCGGATCGGTGGCAGTACCGAAGTCCACAACCTCTGCGGGGGCGATCTCGGAATCCACGTACTGGACGACGTCACGATCGCGGAACTCGAAACGTAGCCGGAGAGCATCGTTTCGGAGATAGCCGCGCCGAATCGATCCTCGAATCCGGTCGATGTTCACCTGGCCGGAGAGTCGGACGTAGCCTGCCGCTTGCACCAATGGCAATTCGGGATAACGCGAACCGACCGCAATCACGTCCCGCTGGTAGTCGGTCAGCGGCCAATACGAACGCCGTGACGCCGCGGGTACAACGTCGTCGGTGCGGACCTCGGTGCGGACCACTGCCTCGGTGAGCGGTTCGGGGCGGCCATCGCCGATGCCGTCGATCAGAGCGAACAGGTCGTCGTCAGCAGCGTCGCCGAATTGTGATGGCGCACTGTTCGGTGCCAGCTTGTGAACCAACGCCGCCAGCTTCTCGGACAGTTTGACCGCGTCCGGCTGGTCGGGTTCGACGCCGTCGCAACTGTCTGCGAGAGACTCGATCTGCGCCAAGATCTCTTCGACCGGATCTATTGCAGCAGGTGCGATCTCGCGACAGATATGGCCTGCAAGAGCAATCGGCGTCGCGTAGTCGAATACTACGGTTGTCGCCAGCGCCAGTCCCGTTGCCGTCTTGAGTTGGTTACGGAACTCGACTGCGCCGAGGGAATCGAACCCGAGATCCTTGAAGGGCTGGTCAGGTCCGATCGCATCGGGACTGTTGTGCCCGAGCACCGCTGCGGCAACACTGCGCACGAGCGAGAGCACGGTCTGCTGCTGTTCGGTTGCAGTCAGGCCACCGAGACGCTGCGAAAGACCGGTCGAGCCTGCGTTCGTTACGGCGCCGGCCGCACGCCTACCGCTGCGAACCAGGCCACGGAACACCGCAGGCAGGTCTTGGCCTCCCGAACGAATTGCGGCAGTGTCGATTCGGGCAGGCAGCGCAAGCGGTCGACCGAGGGTCACGGCCGCGTCGAACAATGCCAGGCCCTCCTGCGAGGACATTGCGACGAAACCGCCACGACTGAGCCGCGCGCGATCACGCTCGTCCAGATGTCCGGTCATGCCCGTTGCCTGTGCCCACCATCCCCAAGCCAGCGAGGTCGCCGTGAGACCGCTGTGCAGACGGTGGTGCGAAAGCGCGTCGAGGAATACGTTCGCCGCGGCGTAGTTGGCCTGGCCCGGAGATCCGAATGTTCCTGCTGCGGAGGAAAACTGAACGAAGAGCGCGAGATCGGCGCCCCGCGTCGCCTCATGGAGGTGCCACGCCGAAACGACCTTGGATCTGAGTACCGAATCGAGTTGCTCCGGCGTCATCGCGGCGAACAATGCGTCGTCGAGGATGCCCGCCGCATGGATGACGGCCGTGAGGGGATGCTCCGACGGAATCGCCTGCAGCACTGCGTCCAACGAAGCTCGTTCGGCAGCATCACATGCCACGATCTGCACCGTTGCGCCGAGTTCGACCAGTTCGGCTTCGAGTTCTGCTGCACCGGCGGCCGCGCGGCCACTGCGGCTCAGGAGAACCAGGTGTCGCACGCCGTATGCGGTGACGAGGTGGCGCGCGAAGAGGGCACCGAGCACACCGGTGCCGCCGGTGATCAGTGCGGTGCCGTCCTTGTCGACGGGGGTCGGCAGCGTGAGGACAAGCTTGCCGGTGTGTTTGGCCTGGCTCAGGTGTCGCAACGCCTCCGGTGCCCGCCGGACGTCGAACACCGTGACCGGTAGCGGCTGCAGGACACCCGCGTCGAAGAGCTCGACGAGTTCGGTGAGCATCTGCTGGATGCGATCGGGTCCGGCTTCGAACAGGTCGAAGGCTCGGTAACGCACGCCCGGATATTGTGCGGCGATCACGTCGGCATCGCGAATATCCGTCTTGCCCATCTCCATGAAGCGTCCGCCCCGCGGCAGCAGGCGAAGCGATGCATCCACGAAATCCTCTGCGAGCGAATCGAGTACCACGTCGACTCCGGCACCATCGGTCGCGTCGAGGAACTTCTTCTCGAAGTCGAGGGTCCGCGAGTTGCCGAGGTGTGTGTCGTCGAAGCCGAGGTCGACGAGCAAGCGGCGCTTCGGGGTACTGCAGGTTGCGAAAACTTCGACGCCCCAGTGTCGAGCCAACTGAATCGTCGCCATACCGACGCCGCCTGTCGCGGCGTGCAGTAGCAATCGTTCACCCCGCTGGATGCCTGCGAGGTCGGTGAGTCCGTAGTACGCGGTCATGAACACGGCTGATGTCGCTGCGGCCTGCTCGTAGGTCCACCCCTGCGGCATCCTCGAGACGAAACGGGCATCCGTAATGGCTATCGGGCGGATGCCTTCGAAGATGCCCATCACCCGATCGCCTGGCGAAAGACTGGTGACGTCCGGCGCGACCTCGATGACAACCCCCGCGCCCTCGCCGCCGATCCCGGCGCGTGGGTCGGCATACAGCCCGAGCGCAATCATGATGTCGCGGAAATTGACTCCGGTCGCACGGATCGATACGCGGACCTCACCCGCCTCGAGCTCTCGTTCGCTTTCGGGCGACGGCACAACGGCAAGGTTGGCTCTGTCGAGCGTGCCGAGCCCAAGTGTCTGCAGCCGCCAGTCGCCCGACCCTGCCAGTTCTGCACCGGTGACCGTATCCAGCTGACCGCGCACCAATCGTGGCGCCGATGCGCCACCTCGCCGGATTGCCAGCTGGGGTTCGTCCCCGGCGAGAGCTGTTGCAACAGCGGTGTCGAGTTGCGACCAGTCCTCTACGTCGACGAGGAGGATCCGACGCGGATTCTCGGTCTGCGCAGTCCGTAACAAGCCCCACACCGGCGCGTGGACAAGATCGAGGACGTCCTCGGCACCGCCGGCAGCGATCGCTCTCCTGGTCACGACGACGAGTCGTCCTTTCCGAAAACGCTCGTCGGTCAACCACTCCTGGACCTGGGCGAGAAGCACCGGCAGCCTGGCTCGAATCTCGTCGGTGAGGTCGGTCCCTGCTAGCTGTGGCGCGATGCATCGCAGTACAGCCGATGCACTAGACCTGACCTCGCCTTCGACCGGCCAATCGACCCAATCCTGGTTCGCAGGCATGTCTTTGGGCTCGGCGACGCTGAACCAATCGAGTCCGAAGAGTGCGCTTTCGACGTCGTCGTTGCCTGAGGTCAGCTGGTCGCGCGAGATCGCTCGCAGGGTCAACGAGTCCACCGAGCAGACAACGGCGCCGGCGACATCGGTCATCGTGACGGCCGCTCGGTCCTCGGCGATCGAGGTGATGCGGACCCGCAGAACCGACGCGCCGGTTGCTCGTAGCGACACGCCTTCCCAGGCGAACGGCAGTCGAATCGAACCGGAACCTGCGTCGGATGTCGACAGACTCACCGCCATCGCGTGCAGTGCCGCGTCGAGCAACGCGGGGTGCAGACCGAAACGGTGTGCGTCGCCTGCCTTTTCCGGTAACTCGACCTCTGCGAACATGTCGTCGCCACGTCGCCATGCCGCGCGAAGACCTTGGAACACCGGACCGTACTGGTAGCCGTGTTCGGCTAGTGCGTCGTAGCTCCCCGCGATGTCGGATCTTTCGGCACCTGCCGGAGGCCATTTGGCAAGACCCGTCGAACGCAATGGCTCTTCGGCTGCAAGAACGCCGTCAGCGTTGCGTGTCCACGCGGATTGGCCCTCGAGCGAATCGCTCTTGACGGGACGAGAATAGACGCGGACGGAACGGTTGCCGGAATCGTCGACCGATCCGACGACAACCTGAAGTTCCACCGCCCCGCGGTCGGGAACCACAAGCGGCGCTTGCAGTATCAGTTCTTCGATGCGCGGAGTGCCGACGCGATCGCCGACATAGAGCGCAAGCTCGGCCATCGCGGCACCCGGCAGCAGGACTACGCCGTGCACGGCGTGATCGGCGAGCCACGCATGGGTTGCGAGCGACAGTCGGCCGGTGAAGACGACTCCGTCTGACTCGGGTTGTGCCACCATGGCGCCGAGCAGAGGATGGTCGGCGTCGGCAAGACCGAGGCTCGCGACGTCGCCGGTCCCCGATCCTGCTGCAGACATCCAAAATCGTTTGCGTGCAAAGGAATAGGTCGGCAGTTGAATCCGACGACCACCGAAGTCGGTGAGATAGGTAGCCAAGTCAGGGGCGAGTCCGCAGACCTGGGCTTGGGTCACCGACGTCAGGAATCGGCGCAGACCGCCCTCGTCACGTCGCAACGTCCCGACCACGACGGCGCTCTCCCCCGCACCGAGTGTGTCCAGGTTCTCCTCGATACCGACGGTCAGCACGGGATGCGGGCTCACTTCGACGAAGGCACCGTAGCCGAGCTCGCGAGCGACGCGGATCGTGTCGTCGAAATGTACTGTGCGGCGTAGATTTTCGTACCAGTAGTCGGAGTCGAGCGCACTGCCGTCGACCACAGCACCTGTGACTGTCGAGATGAAGGTGATGCTGCACGATCGGGGCTTCAGACCTGTGATGGCGGACGTGATCGACCCGTGCAGAGAGTCGACCTGGGCTGAGTGCGAGGCGTAGTCGACCGGTATCTTCCGCGCGCGGATCTCCCGCTCCTCGCACCGCTCGAGGAGTTCGGTGATCGCCGCGGCCTCTCCTGACACGACGGTTGTGTTGGGCCCGTTGACTGCGGCGATCCCGATTCGGCCGTGCCACTCGGCAACAAGTCCGGTCGTCTCGTCCGGCGAGAGTGGGACCGACACCATTCCCCCTGTGCCGGCGATGCCGACCAAGGCGCGGCTGCGCAAGGTCACGATTCGAGCTGCCGCACGCAGCGTCAGCGCACCAGCAATGTGGGCCGCGGCGATTTCACCCTGGGAGTGCCCGATAACAGCATCCGGCCGGACACCGACCGACTCCCACAGCTTCGCGAGCGACACCATCATCGCGAACAGTGCAGGCTGGACGACGTCTACTCGGTCGAGGTCGGGTGCGCCTGGTGCGCCTCGGAGGACTTCGGTCAACGACCAGTCGACGAACTCGCCGAATACCTGCTCGCACTCCGCGATTGCGGCCGCGAAGACCGGCGAAGTGTCGAGCAGCTCGGTTCCCATTCCTGCCCATTGCGAGCCCTGCCCTGGAAAGACGAACACCGTTCCCCCGACGGCGGTCGCTCGGCCTTGGACGAGGGCGGTGGAGGGTTCTCCCGCCGCGAGGGCGGTGAGGCCGAGACGCAGGTCCCGCAGACCACGGCCGATCACCGCTGCTCGGTGCGCGAACGCGGGTCGGGTCGTCAGCGAATACGCGATATCGACGGGGTCGAGGTGAGGATGGCGGTCGATGTGGGTCAGTAGTCGAGTTGCTTGCTCCGGCAACGAGTCTGCGGACTTCGCGGACAGGAGGAACGGCACGATGGGATCGTCCGTTCGCGCGTGCTCAGCGGCGGCGGCCTGTGCAGGCGCCTGTTCGACGATGACGTGGGCATTCGTACCGCTGATGCCGAAGGACGAAATTCCGGCTCGGCGCGGCGACTGGGACCCTGTCGCCGGTACGGGCCAGGGTGTTGGGGTGGTGACGACTTCGACTGTGCCGGAGGACCAATCGACTTCGGGTGACAACGCGTCGACGTGCAGCGTCGGCGGAACCGTCCCGTGCCGCATCGCCTCGACCATCTTGATGATGCCTGCGACGCCGGCCGCTGCCTGGGAGTGGCCGATGTTCGACTTCATGGACCCGAGCAGCAGCGGTGCGTCCGCTTTTCGTGCTGCGCCGTAGGTTGCGAGGAGTGCGGTCACTTCGATCGGATCGCCCAGCCTGGTTCCGGTGCCGTGTGCCTCCACCACGTCGACCTCGGCCGCTGTGAGTTTCGCGTCGGTGAGCGCATCCCGAATGACACGTTGCTGCGCCGGTCCGTTGGGAGCCGACAACCCGTTGGACGCTCCGTCCTGCCCGATCGCCGAGCCCCGAAGGATCGCGACGACAGGATGGCCGAGCCTGGTGGCGTCGGACAACCGTTCGAGCACGAGAACTCCGACACCCTCGGCCACACCGAATCCGTCGGCAGCCCGGGAGAACGGCTTGCACTGTCCGTCGGGTGAAAGCGCCTGCAGGCGTGAGAAACTGACGAAGATGCTCGGCGAACACACCACCGTCGCGCCGCCCGCGAGTGCGAGCGAACAGTCGCCCGCGCGCAATGCCTGCGCCGCAAGGTGCACTGCGACGAGCGACGACGAGCACGCGGTGTCGACCGTTACCGCTGGTCCCTCGAGCCCTAGCGCGTAGGCAACGCGTCCCGATGCCACGCTGACGGTCGTTCCGGTTGCAAGCTGGGCCGCGAAGCCGTCGCGCTCGGAGTAGATCCGCGGTCCGTACTCCTGCCCGACTATGCCGGTATATACACCGGTCTTGCTGCCGTGCAACGACGTCGGGTCGATACCAGCGCGTTCGATCGCTTCCCACGATGTTTCCAGAAGCAGTCGTTGCTGAGGATCCATCGCGAGCGCTTCGCGTGGACTGATGCCGAAGAAGGATGCGTCGAATTCGGCGGCGCCGTGGAGAAATCCGCCGCGACGGGTAATCGACGATCCTGCGCTACCGGACTCGGATTCGGTGAGTGCCGCTAGATCCCAGCCCCGATCGACGGGGAATTCCGCTGTCGCACTTCGCCCCTCCGATACGAAGCTCCACAGTTCGTCGGGTGAGGTGATTCCGCCGGGAAACCGACATCCCATGGCGACGATCGCGATCGGCTCCGATTGCGCCGCTTCGATCTCCTCGAGCTTGCGCCGGGTGTCGTGCAATTCGGCCGCAGCCTTCTCGAGATAGGAACGTAGCTTGGCGTCGGAAGCCATCAGTCATCCTTCGGGTTCGATGCGGCGTCGGAGATAGGCGTTTCGCGACACTGCGACCACCCCTGGCAATTGTTAGACGACAGCGTCTCACAAATTGGACGTTCGTTGCGACTACCCATTCCGCGGTCGGTACCGACGCAGATCGACATCGGAATCGAGGGAGAGGAGTTCAGCGCGCGACTGTATTCCTGTGCCCGACACGAAACACAGAGTGCCACGTTTGGTACCGACGGGCACGCTATTGCGGCGCTTCGTGGACTAGACCTGTTGCGAACTGCCGGCGAGGCGACGGATGATTGTCCGCGTCAGTCCCGTCGCGCAGCAAGGACGTGTGTAATGGCCGTATCGGGCAATCGAATCACGGCCCTCGCCGTCGCTGCCGTCCTGGCCGCGACCGTGACGGCATGCAGCGACGACGTCGACCCGTCGTCGGACACCCTCGACATTCCCAGCGAGATCCTTGCCATCATGGACGGCCCGCGGTACTCCGACGCCACCTGGAGTCTGCTCGTCACCGATGTAGCGACAGGCGAGACGTTCTACGACCTCAACGCTGATCGTCTGTCTCTCACCGGCAGTACCCGAAAGCTGTTCTCGGTCGGGTTGGCACTGGACACTCTCGGCTCCGATCACCGTCAGCAGACACCCGTCTATCGCACCGGCGACGTCGATCCGGCGGGTTCGCTCAACGGTGACCTCGTACTGGTCGGCAGCGGCGACCTCACCTTCGGCGGTCGGCGGGTCGATGCAAACACAGTGCAGTACACGGACTTCGATCACAACGACGCCAACGCGCTCGGATCGGCAATCCTGACCCCGCAAGATCCCCTGTACGCACTCGACGACCTCGCGCGTCAGGTAGCGGCGAGTGGCATCAAGACGGTGACGGGCAACGTCGTCGTCGACGATCGTCTGTTCGAGCCGTACCGGGTGCCGAACGGCAACTTGCTCATCACGCCGATGGTCGTCAACGAGAACATGGTCGATGTCACGGCGACGCCGACCGAGCCGGGTCGCCGAGCGGCGTTCGAGTATCGGCCGAGGACGGGGGCATTCACTGTCGACAGCACCGTCGATACAGGTAGTGCAGGTACGGCCGCCGACGTCGACCTGTCGGGCGGCGGGCTGATCGAGTGTGTCGGCACGCCGGGCTGTGCGGGCACGGTGACAGGAACGTTGCCCGTCGGCTACGATGCGCCGCTGACCCACAGCGGATCGTTCGTCGGCACTTTCCGGGTCGACGACCCGTCTTCGTTCGCCCGCATCGCGTTCATCGAGGCGCTACAGCGCAACGGGGTGGCGGTGACCGCTCCGGCTGTCGGCGTCAACCCTTCGGGTTTGCTCGGCGCCGCTCCCTATCCTGACGAAACGCGCGTCGCTGCATACGCTTCCGCGCCGCTCGGTCAGCAGGCAAATCTTGTGTTGAAGGTGAGCCTGAACCTCGGCGCAAATCTGTGCCTCAGCCTCTTCGGGCTCGAAAGCGGCGCTCGCACGATCGATACCGCATTGGCAGCGGAGCGCAAGACGTTGATGGACAAGTTCGGAATTGCCGGTGCCGACTTCGATTTCCCGACCAACGGCAGCGGTACGCCCGACAGTCAGGCGACGCCGAGGGCGCTCGTACAACTCCTCGACAAGATGGCCGACAGTCCCGTCTCGTCGACCTTTCGAGCAGCGTTGCCTGTCCTAGGCGAAAACGGGTCCTTGGCGACGAGCGGAACCACGCTGCCAGGTAAGGGCCACGTCTCGGCGAAACCAGGAACAACGATCATGGCGGGCGCAGACGGCAAGACGCTCGAGTTGAAAGCCCAGAATCTGGCCGGCTACATCGAGACGAAGAGCGGTCGGACGCTTGCGTACGCGTTGATGCTCAACGACGCGGGGCCGGTAACGGACATCGCGGCCGACGTCGGCGCTGTATTCGAAGACGAGGCCCGGATCTCGAGCATCATCTACGAGAAATTCTGACGAAGGCGACTACGTCGCTCGTGCGTCTTTTCGGAGGGCGGACCCTCCGAAAAGACTCACGAGGCGCGTAGCGCCCTAACTGTTCGTGCATTAACTATTAGTGTATTATCTAGTTCATGGCCACCGAAGACGTCGATCCACTCGCCCTCGAACGGCAGGTCTGCTTCGCGCTTGCGGTTGCGAACAGATCCGTCCTCGGCGTATACCGACCGCTGCTCGAGCCGTTGGGGCTGACGCATCCGCAGTACCTCGTGATGCTGGCGCTGTGGGGTCGCTCCCCCATGTCCGTTCGCGAAATCGGCGAGGCCATCCAACTCGATTCGCCGACGCTGTCGCCGCTGTTGAAACGGCTCGAGGCTGCCGACCTGATCACCCGCAGGCGCAGCGAGACCGACGAACGCACGCTCGTCGTCGAACTGACAACTGCGGGCGCCGAGTTTCGCAGCAAAGCGCTCGATATTCCGCCGGCGGTCGTCGCCCGACTCGGTGTCACGCTCCCCGATCTCGAGGAGCTACACAGCGTCCTCACCCGCGTCAATGCCGCCGCTCGACGCGCTGAAAGTGCCACCACGCAAGAGAATTCGAGGAGCTGACGATGTCCGACACCCGCCCGAACCCAGTGCAGTGGATCGGCTACGCATTCGGCCGACGTCTCCCGGCGACAATGCAGGACTGGGTTGCGAACGACCTCACAGGCGACCACGCGTTCCGTCGCCACCTCATCAGAGGCATGGTGCCGTTCGTTCCGATCTTCGTGCTGTTCACGCTGTTGCCGGGACCTGCGTGGCTTCGCGGAGCGACACTATTGCTCGGTTTGCTGCTGGCACTGTTCTACTGTGCTGCGTACATGGGACAGAACCGCGCCCGACGGCTGCACGTCCACGGTCTACCGACCGACCTGATCAGTCCGCGCAACCAGGCGAAGCGCGCCGAGGAACGCGCGGCCTACGAAGCAACGTATCGAGCGGCAACGTATCGAGCCGCCTGAGCACAATCAGAGCTCGGGCACCAGTTCCTCGCCGTGGCGAAATACCAGCTGGCCACTGTCCAGCGCGATCGACCAGCGTTTGGTACGTGCCCAATCGCGGCCGTAGTGATCATGCGGGGTGAGTACTTCGCCGAAGTCGTCGACGATGACGCCGGAGACGAATTCAGGAGCCTCCGCGTGTGCGTCGCCGTCGTCGTGTGACGTCGTCGTCCGCACCCGGGCCCCGACCGTGAGATCGAAACTCGCCAGCTGCCGATCGGAGTGCGCTGAGCGGTCCAAGATCGAGTCGTTCATCGCGCTCCCTGGTTAGGTCCAGCATTTCGGCTCGTTTACCCGAACCTACTCGCCGGTAAACCTACCGAGAACGATCAATCTTCGACGACGAACTTCGCGAGATTCGGGTTGTGCAACGCAGAAAGCCACACCACACCGTCGCGCTCGGCGACTGCGGTCACGAAACCGAAGTCGGGGTGCTTCGTCTCGCAATCGTGTACCAATGTGCCGGTCAGGTCGTATGCCTGCACCCAGACGACGTCGGCCGGCTGCGGCTGCAGGCGCTCGGGAATCAGCATCAATGCACGTCGGAGCAACGGATTGCGCGGCAGCAGGAAGTCGAGGACCGGTTGCCGCGGTGCTGGTAGCGACACCCACAGCAAGCCGTCGCTACCGATGCTGATGTTGTCGGGAAAACCAGGCAACCCGTCGACGAAGTAGTCCCACTTCCCGGCGCGAGGTCCTGACAGCCAGTAGCGATTGATTCGGTAGGACAGGGTCTCGGCAACCAGAACGAACGATTCGTCGGGAGCCAGCGCCACACCGTTGGCGAAGGCGAGGTCGTCACGCAGCACCGTCACCGTGTTGTCTGCAGGGTTCAACCGATAGAACCCACCACTTGTGACGTGCGCGACGGCATCGTCGCGATAGCCGTCGACGCTCGCGCTCGGCGAGGACGACGAAAAATAGGTTGTCCCGTCGGCAAGAACCACCGCATTGCTGCAAAAGTGCAGATGCTCCCCAGCGATGTCGCCGACTACGACTGCCGTGTCACCCGACGCCGGATCGAACCTGACAAGCCCGAGATCGTGATCGCAGATCAGGAACGTGCCGTCGGGCAACTCCTCGATCCCGAGCGGACGACCACCGGTATTGCCGAGAACGCGGAACCGCCCGTTCTCGAGCCGGACGACGTCGCCGTTGGCAAGACCGGTGACAACCTGCCCAGCGGTAGTGATGAGCACATCCTCGCCACCGCCCGGAGCGGGTAGCTCGACGATGGTCAGGTCAGGCGCTACGACGCGTCCGCGCGACCGCGTCCCCGATGGTCGCCAGCGCTGGATTTGTGCCATGTTGTCGACGCTCTCTCTGCTCGGCCCTGCTTCCGTCGCAAGCATATGTAACGGATCGGCGACTCGACTCCACTGTGCATCCGAATCGACACACCGACGAAGGAGACGTCATGACGATCGACAACGCACCTGCGACACCACGTGCTCTCGAAAACACGGACCTGGCAGGCAAAGTCGAGAATGCCGGCAACGTGATCGCCCGCATCGGGTTGATCGTGAGCCTGTTCTGGATCGGCGCCATGAAGTTCACACTGGCCGAAGCGATGGCTATCGAACCGCTGGTACGCCAAAGTCCGCTGCTCGCTTGGCTACTCGACATCGTGGATCTGCGGACCCTGTCGAACACGTTCGGCGTCATCGAGATCGTGACGGCCGTACTGATCGGCCTCGGCCTCGTTCGACCGCTGTTAGGCGTGATCGGTGGCCTGCTCGCGATTGGGACGTTCCTGATCACCCTCTCGTTCCTCGTCACGTCGACGACCTACGAGCACACGATCCCGTTCTTCTCCCCAGGCGGCTCGTTCATCGTGAAAGATATTGTGCTGCTTGGTGCTTCGGTAGCAATCTTCGCCCAATCGTGGTCGCGGGTGCTGACTGCACGCACGCGGTAGTCCACCCTGCGTCGTCGAATTTCGCGCCCAAGGGTGGCCACATCACCCCCACACGGTGCCTACTTCGATCGAGCGACTGCAGCGAGGATTGGCTGCAGAGGCCGCACCTGCGGCGATGAAGGAGATTCGCATCGTGCCTACCGCCGAACCTGCAGACTTCGTGTCACACCTACGCGCTCAGGTCGCGAAGTACGGGGACTCCCGCGAGTACGTCTACAGCAGGCAGGTCGGTCGCGAACTGGTCGAAGAAACGCACACCTACGGTGAGATGGATCGGGACGCACGTGCATTCGCGGTCTGGTTGGGAACCCAACCTGCCGCGAAGCATCCCGTTCTCCTCCTCTACATCGACGGCATCGACTTTCTCGTGGCATATCTCGGCTGCCTGTACGCGGGAGTCGTTGCTGTGCCCGCTCCCGTCCCGCACGATGCTCGCGCGATGGCTCGTGTCGGTGCCATGTTCGCCGACGCCGACATCCGTCTCGTTCTCACGACATCCGCTGTCGCGGGCCCGCTGTCGAGTTGGACGCAACAATCGGAACTCGACGTCGCGATAATCGCAACGGATGCAACAGAAATGGCTGACCCGGATCTGTGGGTGATGCCGACGGTCACCGGGAATTCACTTGCGTTCCTGCAGTACACGTCCGGTTCGACCAGCGAGCCGAAGGGCGTCATGGTGACGCACGCGAACCTGCTGCACAACTGCGAATCGATGCGGATCGCGAACGGCGGCGACGACTCGCTGGTCGGGGTCGGGTGGCTACCGCACTTCCACGACATGGGCCTCATCGGAATGCTGCTCATGCCGATGTACATGGGCGGAAACCTTGCCTTCATGTCGCCGATGGCGTTTCTCAAGCGGCCGGTCCGCTGGTTGCAGCTGATCGACCGCTATCGCGCGAATATGACTATCGGACCGAACTTCGCCTACGACCTGATCGCCCGCCGAATCACCGACGATCAACTCGCCGGCCTGGATCTCTCGTCGTTACGTGTTGTCCTCAACGGTGCCGAGCCGATTCGACCCCGCACTTTGGAAGCTGTCATCGACAAGCTCGGTCCTTACGGATTCCGCGCCGACGCGTTCTTCACGGCCTACGGCATGGCCGAGATGACCCTTCTGGCCACAGCAAGCACGGTCGGGACCGCCCCGGTCCAGCTCGACGTCGATCCACTTGCTTTGGAGCGCAACCAGCTTGCGCCGATGTCCGGTGGTACCAGACTCGTCAGCAGCGGCAAGGCAATCGGTTGTGACATTCGGATGGTCGACCCGAACACCTGCACCGAAGTATCCGACGGTCAGGTCGGAGAGATCTGGATCCGCGGCGGAAGTGTCGCGGCAGGATATTGGAATCGTCCCGCAGAAACCGCCGAGAAGTTCGAAGCAACTATCGACGGCGAAGGCCCGTTCCTGCGGACCGGAGACCTTGGCGTCCGCCGCGAAGCCGAAATATTCGTCACCGGTCGGTTGAAAGATCTGCTGATCGTCAACGGGCGCAACCTCTATCCACAGGACATCGAAGAAGCGGTCCGCGAAATACACCCGGCATTGCAGGGCGCAGCCGGTGTCGTTCTCGCGATCGACACCGGCAGGCACGAGCGTCTGGTCGTGATTCACGAAGTCAAGACCGCGCTCGTCGATATTGCCTACCAAGACCTCGCAAAACAGCTCAAAATTGCTGTTGCGCGGACCTTCGACGTGCCTGCTCCGAGCATCGTCCTGGTCGATCGGCACGGCGTGCACCGCACTACGAGCGGCAAAGTTCAACGCAAGTCGATGCACGCTTCGTTCCTGGCCGATCTGGTCGATTCCGTCCTGTACGAGGACATCGATCCGGTCGTCGCGGCGCTGCGGGACAACACCTTCCAGTCCGCCGTCGCGTGATCGTCACCAGCCCTTCTGCTCGAGGAGTAATCATGATGGATACCGATATGCGCACGATCGAACCGATCGTCGACTGGCTCGTCGAAAGAGTGGCATTCTATGTTGAGCTACCGGCGCAGGAGATCGATCCCGATGTTCCTCTCGCCGAGCTAGGGATCGAATCGGTGGTAGCGGTGAGCCTGTGCGGAGAGATCGAAGACCGGTGGGAGCTCGACCTCGACCCCACTGTCGTTTTCGACTATCCGACCATCGCTGACATGGCGTCGTTCATTGCCGAAGAGGACGCAGCACAGCACCAGAAGGTCTGATGACCGATATCGCCATCGTCGGGATCGATTGCCGATTTCCGCAGGCCCCCAACGTGAACGCACTGTGGGATCTGCTGTTGGCGGGTGGTGACGGCATCACCGCAGTACCCCCGCAACGCTGGCGAGCGCGTGACTTCTACGACGACACCGGCGCGCCAGGAACCGTCAACAACGAAACCGGCGGATTTATCGCCGACGCCGACGCATTCGATCTCGAGTTCTTCGGGATAGCGCCGCGCGAGGCGCAGGCAATGGATCCGCAGCAGCGGTTGCTCCTCCAGACTGCCTGGCGCGCTTTCGAAGACGCGACGCTCGACCCGAAGGCGCAGGCGGGTTCGAACACGGGTGTGTATGTCGGGGTGATGGCCAACGAGTGGAACGTGCAGATGAGCGACCTCGCTCGGATCACGCCCCAACTCGGCAGCGGCAACGGCTATTTCATGACAGCAAACCGTGTCTCCTACACGCTGGATCTGAAAGGACCGAGCATCGCCGTCGACACGGCATGCTCGTCGTCGCTCGTCTCGATTCACCTCGCGTGTTCGGCGCTACGGGCAGGCGAATGCGACCAAGCATTGGCCGGCGGGGTCAACATCGCGATCACTCCCGCGCTCAACGTCTTCTATACCCAAGCCGGACTCTCGGCGCCCGACGGCCGCTGTAAACCGTTCAGCGGCAACGCCGACGGGATCGGACGCGGCGAGGGCGTCGCGCTGCTCGTCCTGCGTCGACTCGACGACGCCGTCGCCGACGGGCTGCCGATTCGCGCAGTGATCAAGGCGAGCGCGATCAACAACGACGGTCGCAGCAACGGCATCACCGCGCCGAGTCGGTGGGCCCAGCAGACCGTCATAGGCGAGACCTATCGGCGGGCCGGCGTCGATCCAGCCCGGATCGCGTTCGTGGAGGCACACGGAACAGGAACCGTGCTCGGCGACATGATCGAGGTCAAGGCGCTCGGAAACTTCCATGCGACAACACGTTCGGAGCCGTGCGGACTCGGCTCGATCAAAGGCAATCTCGGGCACACCGAGGGCGCCGCAGGTGTCGCGGGCGTGATCAAGGCAGCGTTGGCGCTGCAGCACAAAATGGTTCCGCCGAGTCGCTTCGCGGCCGACGAGAACCCGCGACTTCGTTTGGCGAGCAACGGTCTTCGCATCGTCGACGAGCCCTTGCCGCTACCGGAGGGCGAGGTCTTCGCAGCGGTCAGTAGCTTCGGGCTCGGCGGAACCAATGCTCACCTCGTTTTGGCGAGTGCCCCGACAGTCCCGGAAGGCCAACCAGGATCGTCGTTCGGCGTCGTGACATTGTCCTCCAACGACCGAGAAGGATTGCGACGTAATGCGATCGACTTGGCGGCTGATTTCGAGAGCGCACCTGCCGACGGACTCGGACGACTTTGCTGGTCGATGAATGTCGTCAAATCCTCGGGTCGACACCGGCTGGCATTCGTCGTCAACGATCGTGCGGAGGCGGTCGCGGCATTACGTGCAGTCGATCGACTCGACGACTCGATCGGTGTCGCGCAGCGAGTGAAGGTGGGTTGGGTCTGCACCGGGCAGGGCTCGCAGTATCCGGGCATGGCACGTCGACTAGCGGAGCGTCACAGTGTGTTCCGCTGCGCTCTGACCGAGGTCGACGAACACATGTCGCCTCAGCTCGGTCGTTCGCTCCTCGAGCTACTGGCCGGCGCAGGTCATGACATCGACCGGACCGAGTTCGCCCAGCCCGCCATTTTTGCCGTGGAATACGCCCTCGCTCGCGTGCTGTCCGGGCTGGGAATCGAACCTTCGTGGCTGCTCGGGCACAGTATCGGTGAGTACGCGGTAGCAACGCGTGCGGGCGTGCTCGGACTCGACGACGCGTGCCGACTAGTTGCGGCACGAGCCCGTCTGATGCAACAACTCCCCCGGACCGGTTCGATGCTCGCAGTTCGGGCAAGCCGCGCCGAGGTCGACGACCTTATTGCCGACGAGCCGACCGTGGCGTGCGCAGCGGTCAACGGTCCCGGCGATGTCGTGCTGTCCGGCGAATCGGCGGCGGTGCGCAGACTCGCCGTCGCGTTGGCGGCCGCGGGTCACAGATCGCGAGCACTCACCGTGTCTCATGCTTTTCATTCGCCTCTGATGGAACCGATGCAGGCCGAATTCAATGCAATCGCCTCCGGGTGCGCATTCGACGTGCCGCGCACTCCGGTGTACTCGACGCTGCGGGGTCGAATGCTGCTCCCGGACGAACCGATGGACGCTGGGTACTGGACCGAACACATTCGCGAACCGGTGCTGTTCGCAGCTGCCGTCGCCGCTGCGGTGGCCACCGCTCCGACCCACCTGCTCGAGGTCGGGCCGAAACGTGTGCTGCTTCCGATGATTCGACGATCCTTTCCGGATAATGCTGCTGCGCAACTCGTTCCGTGTCCCGGACCCGACGCCGATGGGACCGAACTGGCAGCCACCGTCGCTGCGTTGTACCGCGACGGGCTCGACCCCAGTGGGACGCACTCTATGACGCGCCCTCACGGGTCCGAACGAGGTTGAGCGGCTACAACTTCGCGACGTCGAACCGGTTCTGGATGCAGACCGACTACTCGGCACAGCGCACGGTGTCCGAGCCCGAACCATCGGCACACAGTGGCGGCCCCACTCTCGACTCCCGTCCCGACATCGAGGAATCCACTATGGACCAGCTCATCGCACTCTTCCGCGAGCAAACCGCGTTGCTGGCTGCGGCTGCCCAAAACCAGGGTTTGGCAACAGACCCGGTAACGACACAGCGAATCACGCGACCGCAGGTCCAGCGCGACGATATCGCGACTGCGGTCCGCACGGCGGCAGCGCGAGTCAGCGGATTCCCGGTTTCGTCGCTGATCACCGACAAACCGCTGATCGAGGAACTCGGCTTCGATTCGATCATGGTCACCGACCTGCTCGGCGGGTTGCGGCGGACCTTTCCAGGATTGGCTTTCGAGCCCGGCTGGCTGACACCGGGACGGTCCCTCGACGATGTGATCGCCTATGTTTCCCACCAACTCGACGGCTCGCCGCTGCACGAGGTCGCAGCTCCCGACCCAGTCGTCGCACCGCCGGCCCGAACCGTGGAACCAGAGTCGACGATCGGGGAATTCGCCGAGGTGAAAGCACTCGCCGACAGACTGACGATGGGCGAGGCGATCGGCGTCAGCAATCCGTACTTTCTGATCAACGACGGTGTCACCCGCGATACCTCCGTGATCGGTGGCGAGACGGTGATCAACTTCTCCAGCTACAACTACATCGGGATGTCCGGGCACCCTGTCGTCGTTGCGGCGGTGCAGGACGCGGTTGCCCGCTACGGCAGCTCGGTATCGGCGAGTCGGTTGCTCTCCGGCGACAAGCCCGTCCACCGCGAGTTGGAGGAAGCGCTTTCGGTGCTACTCGGCACCGAGGACGCGATCACTCTCGTCGGTGGCCATTCCACCAACGTCACCGTGATCGGTCATCTCGTCGGCGAGGACGATCTCGTCGTACACGACGCGCTCGCGCACGACAGCATTCTGCAGGGCTGCAAACTCTCCGGAGCGACTCGTCGGCCTTTTCCCCACAACGACATTGCCGCTCTCGACGCTATGTTGACCGAACTTCGTTCCCGATATCGCCGTGTGCTGATCCTCATCGAGGGCGTCTACAGCCAGGACGGCGACATTCCGGATCTGCCGTCGTTCGTCGCCATCAAGAAGAAGCACCGGGCGATGCTGATGATCGACGAAGCACACAGCATCGGCGTCCTCGGCGCAACCGGCGGCGGTATCGGTGAGCACTTCGCAATCGATCGATCCGACGTCGAGTTGTGGTCGGGAACATTGTCGAAGGCACTCGCCGGATGTGGCGGATACGTCTGCGGCAGTGCCGAACTCGTGCGGTTCCTCAAGTACACGACGCCCGGCTTCGTCTACAGCGTCGGCATGACGCCGATGAACGCGGCGGCGTCGCTCGCAGCGATTCGGCAACTTCGCGAAGAACCAGAGGTGCTCACCGTGTTGCGACAGAACTCGCAACTGTTTCTCCGCCTTGCCAAGGAAGCGGGTATCGACACCGGCGACACGCTCGACACTCCCGTCATCCCGTGCATCGTCGGAGATTCGCTGAAGACACTGCGGTTGTCGAACCGGCTGTTGGAGCGAGGCATCAACGTCAACCCGATCCTCTATCCCGCTGTCCCCGAGGATCTGGCGAGACTGCGCTTCTTCGTGACGTCGTGCCATACCGAAGAACAGATCACCTACACCGTTGCGACGTTGACCAGGGAACTCGCTGCGCTATGACTGGTCAGCGTCGTGAGGGACTAGCGTGGAACTGCATACGACGATGTAGTTAGGGAGTTCACTCATGGCCAGTCCAGGCGAGTACCTGCAGCAGTACCGGGCGAGTGTGGACGATCCGGAACGGTTCTGGCTGGACGCGGCAGCGGCAATAGACTGGGACTCGCCACCCTCACGCGCACTCGACGACTCCACTGCCCCGATCTATCGTTGGTTCCCCGACGCGACGCTCAACACGTGCGCCAATGCGCTGGACCGGCATGTAGCCACTGGCCGCGGTGACCAGGCCGCGCTGATCTACGACTCGGCGATGCTCGGCAAGCAGCGCACCTACACCTATTCGGAACTGCTGGAGCAGGTTGCGTTGTTCGCGGGAGTGCTTGCAGCACATGGGGTCTCCAAAGGCGATCGGGTGATCGTCTACCTGCCCATGATCCCGGAAGCCGCGATTGCCATGCTCGCCTGCGCACGTCTCGGTGCGGTGCATTCCGTGGTGTTCGGCGGCTTCGCAGCCAAAGAACTCGCGGCCAGGATCGAGGACGCCGAGCCGAAACTGATCGTCACCGCGTCGGGTGGGCTCGAGCCCGGTAGGACAGTCGCGTATCTGCCGATCGTCGCGAAGGCGCTCGAGCTCGCGCAAACTGATTCGACCACAACCGTTCTGGTGAAGCAGCGGGAGCCGATCCCTGGTTCCGCGGCGGACTACGCCGACCCGGCGATAGCGTGGATCGACTGGGACGAAGCACTCGCCATAGCCGAACCCGCTGCGCCGGTATCGGTTTCGGCCACAGACCCGCTCTACGTTCTCTACACGTCGGGAACCACCGGAAAGCCTAAGGGAGTTGTCCGCGACAATGGTGGTCATGCTGTCGCGCTGACCTGGTCGATGCGCAACATCTACGACATCGGACCAGGTCAGGTCATGTGGACCGCATCCGATGTCGGCTGGGTGGTCGGGCACTCCTACATCGTCTACGCCCCACTGCTCGTGGGTGCCACGACGGTGCTCTACGAGGGAAAGCCGGTCGGGACACCCGACGCCGGGGCCTTCTGGCGAGTTGTAGGCGAGCACAAAGTGCGTGCACTCTTCACCGCACCGACTGCGTTGCGCGCGATCCGCAAAGTCGACCCGGAGGCGAAAGAGCTGGCGAAATACGATGTTTCGTCGCTGCAGACGTTGTTCGTCGCGGGTGAGCGACTCGATCCGAGTACCTACGAATGGGCGTCGACCGTTCTGGGGGTTCCTGTCGTCGATCATTGGTGGCAGACCGAGACCGGCTGGCCGATCTGCGCGAATCTTCGCGGCCTCGAACCGATGCCGATCAAGCCGGGGTCGCCCACCGTCCCGGTTCCCGGCTATCAGCTCGACGTACTCGGTGACACCGGATCGTCCGTCGGCGCCAACGCGGAAGGCAACATCGTGCTGGCACTACCGCTTCCACCGGGCACGCTCGTCGGTCTGTGGCGCGACGACGACCGTTTCGTGCGGTCGTACCTGTCGACCTACGACGGCTACTACCTCACTGGCGACTCCGGCTACACCGACGACGACGGCTACGTCTATGTGCTCGGACGCAGCGACGACGTCATCAACGTTGCCGGGCATCGCCTTTCGACCGGCGGCATGGAAGCTGTGCTTGCGGGCCATCCGGCGATAGCCGAGTGCGCTGTCATCGGCATTCACGACGACATCAAAGGGCAGCGCCCCAGCGGCTACGTAGTGCTCAAGGCCGGCGTCGACATCGAGCCGGACACGCTGCGGGCGGAGCTGGTACAGCGAGTTCGTGACGAGATCGGCGCGGTTGCGACCTTCCGGGACGTCACGGTCGTCACGGCACTGCCGAAAACACGCTCAGGCAAGATTCTGCGAAAGACGATGCGGCAGATAGTCGGCGGCGAGGACTACACAGTGCCGTCGACGATCGAAGATCCAGCCGTCCTCGGCGTCCTCGAGCAGACCATAGGGCCGGGCCCGAGCTAGCGGCCGATCAGGCACTTGTCGCGGTCGCTACTCGCCTTTTGTTCCAGCAACCGCCTGATCGGCGAGTGGGATGCGACGCCGATTCAGCCCCAGCTCGCGTCGGGGAGCATCGCCGGGCAGACGCCACCGGGGATGGTGGCGAGTTCGAAGTGCCACCACTCGTTCTCGTACATCCGGCACAGACCCCAGCGATTGCCGTTCGCCTGTAACCACTGCGCCCCGGAGATCGGTCCGACGTCGACGGCGTCTCCCGCGACATGCGAGGACTCGTTCGGCGGCAGCACCCAGCGGCGCGCATTGTCAGGACCGCCGTAGGTGTTGATCCCGTTGATCCAGAGCTGTTCCTGCTCTTCGTACGTGCGGTAACCCGACGTGATGGACAGCGGGACGCCCACGTTGTGTGCTTCGGTTTCGGCGAGTGTGTACGCCAACGCGAGCGCCGGATTCAGTCCGCCGGTACCCAGCGCGGATTCCGTGCTTCCCAGCGGAACCGCAGAACCGGTCGCGGGGGCGAGCAATGATGCCGACAGCACCGCCGCGGTGGCGATCAACGTGCTGACTGCTCCAGCACGGACGCGTTGCGTCGCCCTGCTCTGCTTCGACCCCGTTCGGTCCGACATACTCACTCGCTCTCCGCAGGGCGCCGTTCGCCTCCCGCTCGAACAACGACCTTACCGTCGCGAACGAGTTCGATCGATGTAGGCACGGCGGCGCGCGCATGGTGGACCATGAGTGCGTGTCAACCAACACCGTCCTCAGTGTCGCGCTCGTGCTGATCGTCGCGTCCGCAATTTTCGTGTCGCTGCGGATCAGACGTGTGGTTACCACCCCGGCCGAGCGGGCGGTGCACGCGGCATTGTCGACGGCTTCGCTTGCCGCTCGCGCTCTGCGGGGTGGTCTCACCGAGGAATCGGCCGAGCAGGCTGCACCACACCTGCACGCACTGATCGGGTGCGCTGCAGTCGGGATCGCCGACACGGACGGCAGGGTGCTGGCCTGGACCGGGCCACACACCGAACTGGCGGGACCGTTCGAGGCAGCCGCACGGCAGGCCGTCGACGGTGGCCGCCGCGTCCTCGTCTCCGATACCAGTGGGGCCGACGCGCAGGTGCTGGTCATCGTCGCGCAGCCGCTGATCGTCGAGGACTCGGGTACCGCCGGCGTGCTCGGCGTCGTGACGACGTCCAAACCGGGTCCTGGTCTGCTCGGCGCTGTGGCCGAGGTCGCGAGATACGTCTCCGGGCAGCTCGAGCTTGCCGAACTGGACGCGTCGAGGGCTCGTCTCGACCGTGCCGAAGTGCTGGCACTCCGTGCGCAGATCAGCCCGCATTTCATCTACAACGCGCTCAACACGATTGCGTCGTTCGTCCGGACGGATCCGGAACGCGCACGTGAGTTGGTGCTCGAGTTCGCCGACTTCACCCGCTACTCGTTCAGGTCGGCGGGAGAATTCACGGTGTTGTCCGAGGAACTGCACAACATCGACCGCTACCTGACGCTCGAGCGCGCCAGATTCGGCGACTCTCTGCAGGTCAAATTGCAGGTTGCCCCAGAGGTCCTCAACGTCGTTCTGCCGTTTCTGGCATTGCAGCCCCTGGTCGAGAACGCGGTCCGCCACGGTCTCGCGCCCAACGTTGCGGGTGGCACGATCACCATCGTCGCCGCCGACGAAGGTACGGACTGCGTGATCACGATCGAGGACGACGGCGTCGGCATGGATCCCGACCTACTACGGTTCGGTGCTCTCGACGCCGTCGAGCGGAGTGGTGGGGGTGCGACGATAGAAATTGCTCATGTCGGGCTCGCGAACGTCGACGACAGACTTCGGGCGGCATTCGGCAACGACTACGGGCTTGTAGTCGAGACGGCGCCGGGCTCGGGAACGAAAGTCTTCGTTCGAGTTCCCAAATTTCGGCCGGGCATCGAGGTGTGAACGTGGCAAGGTTGGTGCACTGTGTCAGATAACCCATCGCGGTCAGATGGTTCGCCGCCAACCGGCGATCGCCTCGTTGTGCTCGCCGTCGACGACGAACGACCCGCACTGGACGAGCTGTGTTACCTACTCGACGGGCAGGACAGCATCGAGCGGGTCCATGCAGCGCGGGACGCGACGACGGCGCTGCGGGTGTTGCGCGCCCACTCGATCGACGCCGTCTTCCTCGACATCAACATGCCTGGGCTGGACGGTCTGGAGCTGGCGGGGATCTTCACCGAGTTCGCGGCTCCCCCAGCAGTCGTGTTCGTGACCGCACACGACGATCGGGCTGTCGCCGCGTTCGACCTCGGCGCCGTCGACTATCTACTGAAGCCGATCCGAGTTGCACGATTGACCGAATCGGTGCAGCGCATCGTCGCGCAGAGGTCGCGTACGGCTCAGGAACCGACTCGCGCGACGGAGAACACCGAGTCGATTCCCGTCGAACTCGGGGGGATGACGACAATCGTGCCGCGGTCGTCCATCGGCTGGGTCGAGGCGGAAGGCGACTACACCCGCCTGCACACCGCCAACGGTAGTCACATCGTGCGTATTCCGATCTCGTCGCTCGAGACCCGTTGGGCCGACGCCGGATTCGTCAGGGTGCACCGCTCTTATCTTGTATCGCTCCCCCTGGTCACCGGTATTCGGAGCCAAGGGACCGGTTACGTCGTCGTCGTGCGAGCGAACGGCTCGTCACCCGAAGCGCAGTTGCCCGTAAGCCGAAGGCACGTCAAGCAACTCAAGGACCGACTGATCAGGGACCCGATGCAGAAGTGGTCGGGCCGATGAGCAGCCCGACTGGGCGCGAGCCCCGACAGCGGGTTGTCCTGGCGGATCGACGGGGAGCCCGTATGGTCCGGACCCGCGTCGAGGTGCAGGAGCAGACCGCGATCGGTGACGCGCTCGTTCGCGGGCTCGTCAGGGCGCAGCTTGGCCTGGCAATCAGGCTTGCACTGGTCGTCGTGTGCACACTCGGCCTGATTCCGTTGCTGGGTGCGGCTTTTCCCGCAATGGCGACCACGTCGATCGCAGGTATCCGGGTGACGTGGCTCGCGCTCGGTGTGATCGCGTATCCGCTGCTGTGGGTTATCGGCCACCGCTACGTCCGTCTCGCCGAGCGCAACGAGCAGGATTTCTTCGACCTGGTCGAGGATTGACGTGGCGACCCAAGCTCCCGCGCTCACTGCCGTCGCACTGCTCTTCGCTGCCGTCGCTACGGTTGCGATCGGGGTCTACGGCGTCCGACTCGCCCGCACGACGTCGGACTTCCTCGTCGCGTCGCGCAGTGTCGGTCCGAGGTGGAATGCCGCTGCCATCTCCGGCGAATATCTCTCCGCAGCATCGTTTCTCGGCGTCGCGGGCCTGATCGCAAAGTACGGCGCGGACGCGATGTGGTATCCGGTCGGCTTCACTGCGGGCTATCTCGGGCTTTTACTTTTCGTCGCGGCGCCGTTGCGACGCTCGGGCGCCTACACGGTTCCTGACTTCGCACAGTTTCGGCTGGGCTCGGAAAAGATTCGACGCCTCGCCATGATCGTCGTTGTCATCGTCTGCATCCTGTACCTCGTCCCCCAATTCCAGGGTGCGGGTTTGACATTGAACATTCTGCTCGGCGTGCCGAGCTGGCTCGGTGCTGCAGCAGTGTGCGCGATCGTGATCGCCAACGTTGCAGGCGGCGGGATGCGGTCGATCACCTTCGTGCAGGCATTCCAGTTCTGGCTCAAGCTCACTGCGATCGCCATACCGGCGTTGGTGCTGTGCGTCCATTTCCTCGACGACCGACGGGACCTGGGTTCGCCCGCACCACCGATTCTGAGCCAAGAAACGACGGTCGACATCACGACGGATGTCGTTGTCGTCGTGAGCGAAGCGGAACGAGCCGCTGTCGACGGCGTGTTGGACGGACGAGCGATGAGCGGCCCGATCACACTGCTCCCCGGCGAGCACGAACTGAGTGCTGGGTCCACGCTGACGCTGGAGGCCGGCGCGACCGTGCCGGTCGTCGCAGGTGCACCGACCAACGGAGCAGACTGGCTACGTCCGGGCGGCGGCTTCGGTGGTCCGCATGCACTCTTCCAGGTCTACTCCCTCATTCTTGCGACCTTTCTCGGCACCATGGGGTTGCCACACGTGCTCGTCAGGTTCTACACCAACCCCGACGGTAAGGCTGCCAGGACAACCGCTTTGGCTGTCATCGCGCTGCTCGGTGTGTTCTACGTGTTTCCGACACTGCTCGGTGTGTTCGCCCGGCTCTACGTGCCGCAGCTACTGATAACGGGAACGTCGGACGCCGCCGTGCTGCTGCTCCCAGGGTCGGTCCTCGTTGGTTTGCCGGGGCAGTTGCTCGGCGCTCTTGTCGCTGCCGGTGCGCTCGCAGCGTTTCTCTCCACCTCGTCCGGTCTACTCGTCAGCGTCGCGGGTGTTTTGAGCACCGACGTCCTTCGCGGGCGGATCAGGGACTTCCGCATCGCGGCGATACTTGCAGGCGGCGTGCCGTTGTCACTCTCGCTTGCCGTTGCGTCGCTTGATCTTTCGCGGACCGTCGGTCTCGTGTTCGCCGTTGCCGCGTCCACACTGTGTCCTCTGTTGGTGCTCGGCATCTGGTGGCGGCGGCTGACGACTGCCGGCGCCGCAGCGGGGTTGATCGTCGGCGGTGTGACTGCGGTCGGGGCTGCGACGGCATCTGCACTCGGCGGCGCACCCGAAGAAATGTGGGGCGGCTGGCTGGCTGCCGTACTCGGATCACCTGCCGCAGTGAGTGTTCCGCTTGCGTTCGCATCGATGGTCGTCGTCAGCCTGTGCACGCAACGCCGGCTGCCCGCCGATGTGAACAGGATCTTCACACGTATGCACGCGCCTGAACGACTCGGCATGGGGATCGATCGTCTGCACGATCTCCGTGACTGAGCTTGTGCAATGCCAGTCTTGTGCAGTGCCAGTCTTGTGCAATGCCCAGGCGGTAGGCATCGACTAGGCTATGCACGCGTTGGAGAGCAGGAGTTCCATGACAGACCACATCGATCGCTCGCCACCGGCCGAGTCTGCACCCCCCGAAGCGGTGCTGCGCTATTCGTGTGAAAACGGACCCGAGCAGACGCTGGCGCTGTCCCCCCACGATCCACCTGTTGTGATCGGACGCTCGCCCGACGCCACAGTCGCACTGGTGACCGATGCTCAGGCGTCGCGGTTGCATGCGGTGATCGAGTGGATCGGCACGCAATGGACCATCTCCGACAACGGCATGTCGACGAACGGCACGTTCGTCAACGGAACACGGCTCACGGGACGCAAGCGCCTCGATCCGGGCGACCGCATCTTCGTCGGGAATTCGACCTTGACGTTCTACGTGAGCCGACACCACGAGCCCTCGGACGCGGCATCGTCGGAGGGCTTGCCGACCCTGGGTCGGCGGCCAGGCGGCACCGACCCTGACCCGAGCGCAACTGTCGGTGGTCTTCGCCCTGTGCAAGCCCTACAAGGACAACCCGAAGTTCGCCAATCCAGCGTCGAATCAGCAGATAGCGGACCAACTCGGCATCGGCGTCGAGACCGTCAAACGGCACCTGCAGGCAGCGTTCGCGATCTTCGGCCTCGGCGACCTGCCGCAGAATCAGAAGCGCGCAACGCTGGTGCGACGAGTGCTCGACGGTGGGCTTATAGAGCTGTAGCGGCTAAGCCTCTCGTGAGACATCCCTAGCCTCGCGCTTTCACGCTAATTCGGCAGAGGACTGTGTCGCAGACAAAGAATGGTG